>CAKTFL010000024.1 GCA_934555855.1 uncultured Sphingomonas sp.
GTGCCCGGCCGCGAGATGCTGCCTCGTGGCCGTGAAGTAGGCCGTCAGGCTCAGACCTCCGACGAGTCGCCCCGTTACGTATGCGCCGGCTCAGAGTCACTGCTGACTTGCTCACGTTCGCGTTAAGCGCATCCTTATTGCGGGGTAGAGGATCACGGCCTTGAAAGGCGATGGGTCGGCGCGCAACTGCTCGCGGAGCTGGAACGATTGGACCAGTTCCTTGAGACTGCTCGTCAGCTGGACGACGGAGAGCTCGACGCCGGATATCCGGTCACCAGTTCGCATGGCGACGCTCCTCGGCAATTCAGAGAAGAACTCAACGCGACTGGCATCGTAACGCCGCTTCGGACGTGTTGCGACGTGCCGGCGACCCTGAGGCGTGGAGAGTTGTATCGCCGGTTGTTGCTCGACGGCGTGCAGGATCCCGGCGCAGACCCTGTGAAGAATCTTGGAACGATTCTTTGGAGGTCTGGGCGCTTCAAGAATGCTGGGCGGGTCTACTGGTTAAAGGGTGAGCCCAGACCCGGTCACTGAAGCGCCATGCAGCCACGTTAGGTCTAAGCTCCGTTCTTCGGGAGGTCCGGAGCAAGAACGTCGGCGCACAATCAAGCCAGCAATTACCAGGTCGCGGCCGAGGAGACGAGGCCGAAATCATCTGGTACCACGATCGGATTAGGTGGAGAGTAGGTCTGTACGGACCCGTCCATCAATTCTTGAACCGCTGTTCCAGGAAAGTTTTCGAGACCCGCTGCCAGCGTGGGGCGTCCGTCCTCCCTGACGTCCAGGAGGATCTCGGTCAGAGGGTCTGAAAGCAGGGAGCACGCGACCGGGTCGGACGAGTCGAAACCGCGACGGAACTGGGCGGCGCCCGCCTGCTCCCTTCCGACACGCAGGCCCAGCTTTGCCTTCGCGTCCTCCTCGTCGAAAGCCATCAAGGCGGCGAACATGTGAGCGCACGATAGGCCCTGCTCCAGCACGACGGACGCGGTGTAGAGAGCCGGTTCCCCCATACCAAAGTCAGCGAACGACGACCGGGTGCCGCATGCTTGTCGGCTTAATGTGGACGCCCCTCTCAGGACCTCACCGACCGACCTCCAGTTGCCGTCTATGAGCGCGTCCAATTCGTCGGGATCGCCGTCAGGACTAGTATCAGTGAAGTGAAGTAGCATCGCGCGAAGGAACGGATCGCGTTCGCGACATGCGTTCACCGCACTTTCGCCACCGAACAGCCGGGCGAGGCACGAACATCTATGCTGCGCTGATGCTGACGGCTGGCAACGTCAGCGACGTGAAAGCCGCGCCCGCGCTCCTCGAACGCGCTGGTCGCATGCGCTACCTGCTCGCCGACAAAGGCTATGATGCCGACCGGTTGCGTCGTTCGCTACGGGATGCCGGCGCCGTCCCGGTCATCCCGGCCGACGCAACCGCAAGCGGACCATCCGTTACGACAAGGACCGGTATCGCGGCCGGCACCTCATCGAAAATGCCTTCTACCGCCTCAAGGACTTCCGCCGCGTCGCCACCCGCTACGACAAGCTCGCCGCCAACTTCCTCTCAGGCGTAGCACTCGCCACCGCCTTGGCGTTCTGGCTCCGAATGAGTCTGAGCCCTAGGGCTGACAACGTCGCATCGATTGCGTTTTTGTAAGGCAACGGGGTAAGACAAACCTGTGCCGGTTAATGGAGCGCACTGACGGTCTTAGCACCATCGCGTACAGAGGGGGCTTTCGAACCACATGACGGAACGCGCCAAAGACACACCCGAGCGATTGTACATGCAGGTGGCGAAGCGTCTCCAGCAGTCAATCAGGCTCGGCGTCTACCCCGTGAACAGCCGATTGCCGACGGAACGCGAGCTCGCCGAGGCACTTGGCGTCAGTCGCCCAACCATCCGAGAGGCGATCATCGTACTCGAGTTGCGCGGATTGGTGCAGATGCGCCACAGTGCTGGCGTCTATGTGGCTATGGCCGAGCCGCAACCTGCGGCTACCGACCCAGCGACGGACGCGAATGTTGGGCCGTTTGAAGTGACCGAGGCTCGGCGTTTGTACGAGGGGGAGACTGCGGCCCTTGCTGCAACCACCATAGATCCGACCGAGCTATCCGAACTTGAAGGTCTCCTTGTCCGGATGGCGGATGATACCCTCAATCAGGACGTACGCGAACGCGCCGACCGGGACTTTCACCTGACTATTGCCCGTTCGACGCGGAATGAGGCGATGGTGGATGTGGTCCAGTCCTTATGGGACAAGAGGTACATTTCACCGCTTTGCATCTACCTGTTCTCCCTTGCCCGGCAGATCGGCATTCAACCATCGGTCGACGATCATCGGCGCATTCTGGCCGCGCTCCGGGCGAGAGACGCGGATCAGGCCCGCGAGGCCATGCGTGCTCACCTGCTCCGGGTGACGGAGAGCCTCTACCGGGCGACCGAATATGATGCCCGCGAGCGCGCGCGCCTGAAGATGGACGATCGGCGCCATGATTTCGCGAGGCGAGCCGGCGTCGCCGAGTCGGCCTCCTGATCGTGCGCAGAAGAAGCGGCTGTCAGCGCAGGCGCCGGCGGTCCCGGGGGGAGTCCAGGCTCAAAACTTGAAAGAGACGCCGGCCGTGAAAATGCGGCCTGAATGCACGTTGCCAACAACGTCCTTTCGGCGAGAGTCGACGTAGTAGATGGTGTGTTCGTCGGTAAGATTGCTCGCCTCCAGAGACAGCTTGATCCTATCGGTGAGCGAGTAGGACGCCGACGCATCGACAAAAGTAGTCGGGGCGATCAGATCGACGTCGCTGCCGGGACCGCTGCTTTCGGAAGGCACCTGCCTTAACGAGCTTGAGAGGTAATTGATTGACGAACGGATGCTGAACTTTGAATCCTCGTAGGGCCTAAACCCAATCAGCGGCCTAGGGCGTGGTCCAGCGAAACCTCGTTGCGGCGTGCCCACCCCTTCGCCCGGTGTCTCGCAATGACCAGTCGTCCTTCCCGCGTCCCGGTTTGGGGGTGATGACCTCGCACCGAACCGTTCGTGCTGACGAGGTTCTTCGACTGCTTGCCAAAGGCAGGCGCTCAGGAGAGCCTTCGACTTCGTTCAGCCTCTTCTCAGGGCTAAACTCTTCCCGGTCTAGCGCCGAAACCAATGCCGGCTAAGGAAATATGCCGTCACCAGCAGCGCGATCAGGGCGCAGGCGATGGCGATCACGTCGAATGCATAGGGTGAGTCGGCGCCGGGCAGTCCCTTGACGTTCATGCCGTAAATGCCGGTGATGAAGGTAAGCGGCAGGAAGATCATCGCGACGATCGAGACGATCAGCGCGCGCGTGTCGAGCTGCTCCGCGCGCAGGTCGGTGAGCGCCTCATGGGTCAGCGCTGCGCGTTCGCGGATCGCTTCCAGCTCCTCGGCCATGCGCGCGGCGCGATCGGCGGCGGCTGACAGATGAAGGCGGTCGTCGGCGTCCAGCCAGTCGCCCGGCAGGGCGGCCAGCCGTTCCAACGCGGCCCGCTGCGGCTGGATGAAGCGCTTCAGCCCGATGGATTGGGAACGAACGCGGGTCACGGTGCGCCGCAGCTCGAAGATCCTGTCCGGGTCCAGTTGTTCCTCGCACGCATCCAGTTCGTCGCCCAGATCGGCCACGAACGGGTCCAGATCCGCGGTTATCGCGGTGGCGAAGGCGGTGATCAGGTCTCCCGGATCGTGGATGGCGCCGGCCACGACCTCCTTTTCCACCTCGGCGACGGCGACCAGCGGCGCGCGCGACGCGGAAAAGACCCTGCCCCGGATCGCCCAGATCCGGATGGAGGCCAGCGGGTCGGACGCGGTCAGCGTCTCCTCCGACCGGCCGCGCAGGTTCAGAAAAGCGCCCTTGTCGAATGCCTCGCAGCGCGGCCGCGATTCGGAGGCGGTGAGCGCGTCCACGACATATTCGGGCAGCTCCGCCCGCTGGGCGAACCAGGTCTGCGCGCGCTCGTCGGTGGTTTCGAGATGAACCCATAGCAACTGTGGCGCACCGTCCAGCGCGACGTGCAGGTCGACGCGTTCGGCATGGCCATTGGCGATGCTATAGGCGAAGCCGCTCATGCCATGGTCAGCTCGACCGAAAGGCCGGGTCCCGGATCGGTGGGGGCGGCGCCTGCGATCCGCTCCGCATCGGCACGGGCGCGGTCGAGGATGGCGACGGGCACGGCGGCGGTGTGGAAAACGCGGTCGGCATTGGCGAGCCACCGCGCCTGCCGCAGCGTCAGATCCTCCGGGTCGCCGCTCGGCAGGGTCAGCCGGTGCAAACCGCCGGGCTGCGCGGTCAGGGCCGCTGCGTGGGGGGCGTCATGCTCCACCAGCGGATCGAGCGCACCGCCGGGGCGGAGCGCCGCCCCGATCGCCCGGCGCCGGTCGCCGCCGTCGGGGAAACGGGCGCGCAGGGTAGGGCGGGCGGCGTGCAGCGCCTCCGCGACCCGGCCCAGCGTGGCGGGCAGCATCGCCTCCAACCGCTGACGCAGCGCCGCCGCCAGGCCGGCCGACACGCCGGCCGTGCCGATCGCGACCAGCACGGGCGACCGATCGACGATCGCGGGAAGGGTGAAGTCGCACAGGGAGGGCCGGTCGACCGCATTGACCAGCACTCCGCGCGCGCGAAGCCGCTCGACGGCCGCCAGCGCCTCCGCCTCGTCCTCGATCGCGAGGATCGCGAGACGGGCATCGGTTTCTTCGCCGACCGGCTCGGCACCGGCACGCAGGAGCAGCCGCCGCTTCGCCTCCGCCGCCTCGCCCTCGCCCAGCAGGATCACCGGCCGCCCCGTCAGCTTCACGAACAGCGGAAGTGCCGGCAGTGGAAGCGTAGGCGGCGGGGCGGGCGGGGTCACGCGGTCAGCCACTCCGGCACGCGCTCGGCGGCCAGGATGGTCTCGGCGGCGATGCGGTCGGCGACCACGGCGAAGCGGTCGCCATCGACCAGCACCTCGGGCACGAGCGCGCGGCTGTTATAGGTGGAGGCCATGGTCGCGCCATATGCACCGGCTGTGCGGAACACGGCCAGGTCGCCGTTGGCCACCCGATCGATCTCCCGGCCCATGGCGAAGGTATCTCCGCTTTCGCAGACCGGGCCGGCGATATTGGCGACCATCGTCTCGCCGGTCGGCCGGACCGCGACGAAGTCGTGCCACGCGTCGTACAGCGCCGGGCGGGCGAGGTCGTTCATCGCGGCGTCGACGATGACATAGGGGTTCACCACGCCCGGCTTGACCCAGATCACGCGGGTCAGCAGCACGCCCGCATTGCCGGCGATGACACGTCCCGGCTCGAACATCAGCTCCGCGTCCCAGTCGCGGGTGAGGCGCGCAACCATGGCGCCGTAGTCGGCGGGGCTGGGGAAGCGGTCACCCGGCTTGTACGGAACGCCCAGGCCCCCGCCCAGGTCGATGCGGGTGATCGGGTGCCCGCGGCGGCGCAGCTCCTGCACCAGCTCGAACACGCGCAGATAAGCGGCCTCCAGCGGTTGCAGGTCCGCCAGCTGGCTACCGATGTGGCATGCGACGCCGCGCAGGTCCATGCCCGGCAGGCGGGCCAGCCGGTCGAACATGTCGCCCGCCTGGTCGATCGGCACGCCGAACTTGTTCTCCTTGCGCCCCGTCGAGATCTTGGCGTGGGTGCCGGCGTCGACGTCCGGATTGACGCGGATCGTCGCGGGCGCGCGGGTCCCCCGCCCGGCGGCGAGGCGGGCAAGCACCACGCCCTCTTCCTCCAGCTCCAGGTTGAACTGACCGATGCCGGCATCGAGCGCGCGGGCCAGCTCGCCCTCCGTCTTGCCGACGCCGGAAAAGACGATGTCGCCTGCCGCCATGCCGGCCGCCAGCGCCCGCGCCATCTCGCCGCCCGACACCACGTCCGCGCCATAGCCCTCATTGGCGAGCAGGCGCAGCACGGCAACGTTCGGATTGGCCTTGATCGCATAGGCCAGGTGCTTGTGGGCGACGTCCTTCAGCCCGTCGCGGAACACCCGTGCGTGACGGCGGAAAGTCGCGGCCGAATAGACGTAGACGGGACTGCCGACCGCCTCGGCGATCGTGGGCAGGGGCACGTCCTCGGCATGGAGGACGCCGTTGCGATAGGTGAAATGATCCATCAGTGCGCCGGCGGGAGGTCGAATTCGTCCGAACGACGCTCGTCGGAGTTGCGGAGCAGCTCGGTGCTGCGCTCAGGACGTTGCTGGGTCGTGGGGGTCAGCAGGTCGTCCGGCGTCGGCGTCGGGGTCGCGCCGTAAGGGGCGACCGGCAGCGGCTGGCCCGCCGGCGGTTTCAGCCCGACACTGGAGCCGCAGCCCGCCATCGGCAGCACGGCCGGCAGCAGCATTGCTGCCTGAAGATGTCGCATCATGGCCTCGCCTCCCGTGCCGCCCTGATCGCCGCCCGTACATTGTCGGGCGCGGTTCCGCCAAAGCTCGTCCGGCTGGCGACAGAGGCATCCACCGTCAGCACGTCGAACACACGCGCATCGATGCGCGGGTCGATCGCCGTCATCTCGTCCAGCGCCAGCACGTCGAGTGACACGCCCAGCTCCTCCGCGCGCTTCACCACGCGCCCGGTCACGTGATGCGCCTCGCGGAACGGCATCCCGCCCTCACGCACCAGCCAGTCGGCCAGGTCCGTCGCGGTCGCAAAGCCGCTTTCGGCCAGGCCGCGCATCCGGTCGGTGCGGAACGTCGCGCTTTCGATCATGCCGGTCATTGCCGCGATCGACAGGCCGAGCAGGTCATGCGCCTCGAACACCGGCGGTTTGTCGTCCTGCATGTCCTTGGAATAAGCGAGGGGCAGGCCCTTCATGGTGACCATCAGGCTGGTCATGCAGCCGAGAATGCGCCCGGCATGGCCGCGCACCAGCTCGGCCGCATCGGGGTTGCGCTTTTGCGGCATGATCGAGCTGCCGGTCGACCAGGCGTCGGACAATGCCACGAAGCCGAAAGGCTGCGACGCCCACAGCACGAATTCCTCGGCCAGCCGCGACAGGTGCAGCGAGCATTGCACCGCGCTGGTGAGATATTCGATGCCGAAATCGCGGTCGCTGACGCTGTCCAGCGAGTTGCGTGTCGGCCCGTCGAAGCCGAGCTCGGCGGCCGTCGCGTGCCGGTCGATCGGGAAGCTCGTGCCCGCCAGCGCCGCGCTGCCGAGCGGGCACAGGTTCATCCGCGCGCGGGCGTCACCAAAACGGGCAAGATCGCGGGTCACCATCTCGTGATACGCCATCAGGTGATGGCCCAGCGTCACCGGCTGCGCGCTTTGCAGGTGGGTGAAGCCGGGCATGACGTCCGCGGCATGTTGCTCGGCCCGCGCCAGCAGCGCCTCGTCCAGCCTGCCGAGCGCCGCGATCACCGCATCGATCGCGTCGCGCACCCACAGGCGGAAGTCGGTAGCGACCTGGTCGTTGCGCGACCGCGCGGTGTGGAGGCGCCCGGCGACCGGCCCGATCGCATCGGCCAGCCGCGCCTCGGTCAGCATGTGGATATCCTCCAGCGCCAGGTCGTCGGGCACGCCGTTCGCGCCGTAATCCTCCGCCACCCGGTCCAGCCCGGCGTCGATCGCCGCCACGTCCTCGGGCGACACGATGCCTTTCGCGCCCAGCATCGCGACATGCGCCTTCGACCCGGCCACGTCCTGCCGCCACATTTGCTTGTCGAAGGGGATGGAGGCATTGATCTCGCGCATCACCGCCGAAGGTCCCTCGGCGAAGCGGCCGCCCCACATGGCGTTGGAGGAATTCATGCGTTCGACTGCTTGCCTGATGCTGCTGGTGACGGCCCTGCTGGCCGCAGGCTGCGATAGGCACTCCGCGTCGCAGGGGCAAGACAATGGCGCGGGGCCGGACAAGGCCCTTGAGCAGGACAATGGTACCGGCGTCGCGACCGCCTCCGCGCCCGCTGCAGGCAAGATCGACCGCAGCCACAAGGGGCAGGCGGCGCCGGTCCTCGCCTTCAGCGACCCGGCCGGCAAGCGGATCACGCTCGGGGCGTTCAAGGGCAAGCCGGTGCTGTTGAACCTGTGGGCGACCTGGTGCGCCCCGTGCGTCAAGGAACTGCCGACGCTGGATGCACTTGCGTTCGGCCGGGCGGAGCTGCGGGTGGTGACGCTGAGCCAGGACATGGACCCGGCCAAGGTTGCCCCCTTCTTCGCCCAGCGCCGGTTCCGGGCGCTGAAACCCTATACCGATCCCGACATGGCGTGGGTTCCGGCGGTCGCGGCGAACCTGCCGACGTCGATCCTGTACGATGCGTCGGGCCATGAGCTGTGGCGCGTCACCGGCGACCTGGACTGGACGGGAGAGGAGGCAAAGCGCGCGCTCACGGTGGTGGGCTGACCGCCTGGCCGGTGCCGGATGCGCCGCGGGAGGCGGCAAAGGGCAAGGATCGCCGGGACCTGCTCGGCTCCCGAATTCATGAAGGCTGAGCCGACAACCCTTTCGCGGTCGGCGACGGACGAGACGCGCTCCAGCACGCGCAAGCCGTGGCTCAGTAACCGCCATCCTGCGGGTTTGCCGGCAAAGCGCTGACGACTCCCACCCCAAACAGCTGGATGGCATTGTATCATCGGAAAGGCGATCTTACGCGTCGTGCGATGCGCGCCGACCGACCCGTCCTTCGCCAATCGCCAGGGGCAATCTGGCAAGCCGTCATCCGCAATCTGGGATGGCTGCTTGCCAGCCGCGGCGTGGTGGCCCTTCTGTCGCTGTTGTACCTCGGTATCGCCGCTCGAACGTTGGGGCTGGTCGGTTTCGGCCGCTTCTCGCTCATAACCGGCTCAGCTCAGGCGCTGACGACGCTTGTGGCCTTTCAAAGCTGGCAGATGATCGTCCAGTTCGGCGTCGAGCCCGCCCAGACCAACGACACAGCCCGGCTCGCGCGGTTGTTCAGGGGCAGCGCCCTCATGGACGCGCTGGGTGCGTTGCTCGGCACGGTGCTCGCCGTGGCCATCCTCGAGCTATGGAGCAGGGATCTCGGCATCGGCGAAACGCTGAAGCGGGCCGCGTTGATCTACACGATCATACAGGTCGTGACGATCCGCTCGACAGCGCTGGGCATCCTGCGATTGCGCGATCATTTCTCACTCGCCGCGATCGCGGACAGCACGAATCCCGTCGTGCGGGTGATAGGCGCAGCGCTCGTCATGGTGCTGCACCCTACCTTGCAGGGGTTTCTGGTCGTCTGGGCGGCGGCCGAGGTGGTCACCGCCGCAACCTATTGGGGCATGGTCGCCTGGACCGGCGACCTGAAGCTGCTCATCCAAGGACGCGATTTTCGGCGGATGCTGGATGAAAACCCCGGCTATCTGAATTTCGCGATCAGCACCAACGCCAGTGCGACGCTGGGAATCGCGAGCAAGCAGATACCGTTGCTCTTCATCGGCAGCCAGCTGGGTGTTGCCGCCGCCGGTACCTTCCGCCTCGCCGCACAACTCGCGCAGGCGCTTGGGAAACTGGGCCAGCTTCTGTCCCGCGCCGCCTTTCCGGAGGTCGTTCGAGCGCTACGTGCATCCGAGACCGACGCGGTTCACCGCCTGCTGTTACGCACCGTCGTCGTAAGCGCCGCGATCGGTTCGGTAATCGTGATACTGGCAGCGACGATCGGCAGGAGCGTCCTGACGCTCGTCGGCGGGCGGGCGTTCGAAGGCGGCGCCACCATCCTCCTGTGGATGGCGGCGGTCGGGGCGGTCGACCTGATAGCGGTGGGGCTCGACACGGTCCTGACCGCGCGCGGCCATGCCGGTCGCATCTTCCTTGTCCGGTTCGCCGGTGTGGGGGCGACGATCGTGGCTGCTTACATCGCATTTCCCGTGCTTGGTGACACCGGCGTCGCTATTGCCTTGCTGGCGGGATCACTGACGGTCACGGGGCTGCTGATCTGCTTGAGCAAGTGATCGTAACGCGCGATCGTCGCCGGCCAGGGTCGTTGCGGGTCACCCGGCCATCCTCGCATATGCTCCGGATTCATCCGGGCCTTCATCCGGCCGTGGCTCACCCATTCAACGCGCCAGATACACCGGCAACGCCGCCTTTGCCCATCCATAGGCGGCCGGCGTGTGCAGGCCTCGCAGCGGCCGGCGCAGCAGCGCCCTCGACGCTGCCAGCTTACCGACGTGCGGAACTGCGGCGCGGCAGGCCAGCAGCCAGAAGTAATCGCTGGCCAGCGCCAGCGACGGTGCGTCGAATAGGCCGGTGCGCCTGTTGGTGTCGTTGAGATGGCGCAGCCAGGCTTGCGCCCATTCCAGGAAGTCTGACGGCACCTCGATGCCGGCCAGGTTCGCCTTGCCGAGCATCACATGCCTGTGCAGGTCGTCGGCGCTGGCCTCGGCTCCCAGACGCTCCAGCACGGGTGCGATCAGCGCCGCCGTGCGCTCCTGGATCTCGTTCCGCCGCTGGCGGACACTCTGTTCGGGATGCAGTCGCCGGTCGACCAGCACCCGCGGCAGATTCGCCAGCTGATGGTCGCGTTGAATGCGCAGGAACATGTCGACGTCTTCGCACACAGGAAAGGCGGGATCGTAGCCATACCGCCGCAGCACCTCGCTACGGCCCATGACGGACGATTGTTGAAACGCGGATCGGAACAGCATCCACGCCGCGATCATCGCCGGCGACAGCGGCGGCACGCGAACTCCCGCCTTGCGCGTGCCGTCCGGCCGCAACTTGCCCGCGCACGCGCCGACCATGGCGACAGCCGGGTTGTTGTCCAGGAACGATACCTGCTCGGCGAGCCTGTGAGGGCGGGCGATATCGTCGCTGTCCAGCCAGGCGATATATCGCCCCGTCGCCGCCGAAAGGGCGGTGTTGCGCGTTGCGGGAATGCCGCGATTGCGATCGTGCCGAATGACGCGCAGGCGCGGGTCCGCCACAATCGCGAGGCGTCCGGCCGTGTCGTCGCTCGATCCGTCATCAACGACGACGACCTCGATATCGGTCAGCGTCTGGCTGAGCGCGCTGTGAACCGCATCGCCGACATAATGTGCGCGATTGAACGTCGGAATCAGAACGGAGACAAGCGGGGCAGTCATCCGATCCTGCTAGCCGCCCGCCAGTCCACAAGCCAGGAATTGTCGGGCTTCACCGCGAGTTGATGACCGTAATCGGCGAGGTGGATCGGGGCTCCGAAGCTCGGTCAGTCCTGCCAGCACGCACAGCAATATGCCTGAACCCTTCAGCCCGCAGGCGAAGTCATCGATGAACTGGCATGTTCATCGACATGTACGCTGCCGCCCATGGCAGCCGCCGCGAACGCGATCCCCTTCCTCACCACCGCATCGGCGCAGGCCGAGCTTTTCAGCGGCTCCACCAAGGGTCACCGATATGTCATGGATTGGAAGAAGTGTCCCTTGACACCAAAACTTGACCGTCAGCGTCAGAACATATCGTGATTTGTCAAAAGCCAGTGACAGCACTTTTGCCCGCTGACGCGGGTTTTTGACACTGCTTCTACCCGGTCCATCAAAATTAGTGCCTTCCATCAACGCCCCGGTGGTACCGCGTGGGGCAACAC
>CAKTFL010000025.1 GCA_934555855.1 uncultured Sphingomonas sp.
GCCGCGCAGCACGAACTGTCCGCTCATGACCTTGCCGTTATACTCGCCCACCGCCCCTTCGATTGCGCGAAAGCCGGGATAAGGGCGAAAGGCGCTGCCGGTCCATTCCCAAACGTCGCCGAACAGGCCGCTGCCGCGCGACGGGCCTGGCGCAACCGGTCCGGCGCCGTCGAGCTGGTTGCCGCCGGCGGGGTCCTGGCCGGCCGAGGCAGCCTCCCACTCCGCCTCGGTCGGCAGGCGGGCGCCGGCCCAGCTGGCATAAGCGTCCGCCTCGTAGAAGCTCACATGCGTGACAGGCGCGGCGGGGTCGACCGGCTGGCGGCCGTCGAGCCCGAATCGGGTCCAGCCCCCCTCCCGCTCCTCCCAGTAGAGTGGCGCCGCGATGCCGTTCGCCCGCACCCAGGCCCAACCGTCGGACAACCAGTGACGGGGCTCGCGATAGCCGCCATCGGCGATGAACGCCGCCCATTCGGCATTGGTCACCGGCCGATCGGCCAGTGCATGAGAGTGAAGCAGCACGCGATGGCGCGGCCCCTCGCAGTCGAAGGCGAAGCCGACGCCGCCATGGCCGATCTCCACCACCCCGCCCGGATGCTCGGTCCAGCCGAGCGCGTCAGGCAGCGCTGCCGGCGGACGGGGCGCGGCCGGCCACACCGCCGGCTCCAGCGGATTTTCGGAAAAGAGGTGCAGCAGGTCGGTCAGCAACAATTCCTGATGCTGCTGCTCATGGTGGCAGCCAAGCTCGACCAGCCTCAGCGCCGCTTCATCGAGCAGGGGCATCGCGTCCAGCAACGCCGCATCGACATGCGCGCGATAAGCCCTGACCTCCTCCAGCGTCGGCCGGGTCACCATGCCCCGCCGCGCCCGTGCGTGCCGCTGCCCCTCCGCCTCGTAATAGCTGTTGAACAGGAACGGCCAGCGCGGGTCGTGGAGGCGATAGCCCGGCAGGTGATCGCGTAGCACGAACGTTTCGAAGAACCAGGTCGTGTGCGCCAGGTGCCACTTCGCCGGCGACGCGTCCGGCATGGACTGAACCGTCGCGTCCGCGTCGGACAAGGGCGCGACGAGGTCGAGCGAGAGGTGGCGGACGCGCCGCACCGCCTCGGTCAGGCCGGCGGCGTCCGGCTGGCGAAGCGCTGCACGCATCGGGTCCGGTCCCTTTCCCATCCGATCAGCGCGTCGCGCCGGGCCGCCAGAGCACATCGTCCGCGCCGTTGCCGTTCGCGACCCGTGCCGCGACGAACAGGTAATCGGACAAGCGGTTCAGATAAGCCAGCGTTTGAGGGTTCAGCCCGCCCGCCGCAACCGCGCTCCGCTCCGCCCGGCGCACGATGGCGCGGGCGAGGTGGAGCGCCGCCGCGCCGGCGCTGCCGCCGGGCAGGATGAAGCTGGTCAGCGGGGCGAGATGCTTGTTCAAGGCATCGATTTCCCGCTCCAGCCGCTCGACCTGGGCGGGCACGATCCGCAATTGCATGTCGGACGGGGTGAAGTCTTCTCCCGGCGTCGCGAGGTCGGCACCCAGGTCGAACAGGTCGTTCTGGATGCGCGCCAGCGCTTCGGCAAGCGGATGCCGGCCCAGCGCGACGAGCGCGACGCCGATCGCGCTGTTCGCCTCGTCCACATCGCCGATCGCCGCCATGCGGGCATCGGACTTCGCCACCCGGCTTCCGTCGACCAGGCCGGTGGTGCCCGCGTCGCCGGTCCGGGTGTAGATGCGGTTCAGCTTGACCATGAGTTTCGTCAGCCGCCGCGGGCGAGAAGCAGGATCAGCACGACGATCGCGATCGCGCCTGCCTGAAACAGGATACGCTGCTGCATCATCCGGTTGGACTTCAGCGCGCCCGCGCTCGGACCGCCCTTCACCTCCGCCGTCCGCTCCTGAAGGAAGGTGACGATGCCGCGCACCAGCGCCACGACGGTCGCGATCATGGCAGCAACCAGCAGGATCACGAGAAAGGTGGTCATGTCCCTTATCTAGTCCTGTGCGATACCGAATCCAACCGGCAGCAGCCCGGCGCGCAATCGCCCGGCCAGCGCCACCCCGTCCTCCCCGGCCAGCCGCAGCGATTCCAGTGTCGGCGCGCCGTGGCGCTTGGCGAGCCGCTGCCCATCCACGCCGGCCAGCAGCGGGTGGTGGTGGTAGCGCGGCGTCGGCAGGCCGAGCAGCGCCTGGAGCAGCCGGTGGATATCGGTCGCCCGGAACAGATCAAGCCCGCGCACCACATCCGTCACACCCTGCGCCGCATCGTCGACCGTTACCGCCAGGTGATAACTGGCCGGCGCGTCCTTGCGGCCCAGGATCACGTCGCCCTGCGCCGCCGGGTCCGCCGCCACCCGGCCCGCCCGCTCGTCATGCCATTCGAGCGGCCCCGCCGCCGCCGCCGCGCGTGCCATGTCGAGCCGCCAGCTGTGCGGGCGCGACAGATCCGGGTCGGCAAGCCCGCGACAGGTGCCGGGATAGACCGGCTCCGCCCCGTGCGGCGCCGACAGGCTGGCCGCCGCAATCTCCGCACGAGTGCAGAAACAGGGGTAGACGAGGCCTTGCGCGCGCAGGGTCGCCAGCGCCTCCGCATAAAGCGCCAGCCGTTGCGACTGAAAGGTCACCGGCCCGTCCCAGGCAAGGCCGAGCCAGGCAAGGTCGGCCAGGATCGCGTTCACATGCTCCGGCCGGCTGCGCGTGCTGTCGATATCCTCGATCCGCAGCAGAAAGCGGCCGCCACTCTCCCGCGCCAGATCATGCGCCCGGACAGCCGATACGGCATGACCCAGGTGAAGGCGCCCGGTCGGACTAGGTGCAAAGCGGCTGATGACGCGATCGGACTCTTGACCGCAATTGATTGGCTGTGCTGTCATCCTCACGTCATTCGCGTCGGCGATGGCCGGCTCGACCCGAAAGGTTCGACAAGGGAGGAGCCGTGTTTCATCCCGATCTGATCCGCCACCCGGACAGTTGTCCCGCGTTGGTGCTGAATGCCGACTATACGCCGCTCTCCTATTACCCGTTGAGCGTGTGGCCCTGGCAGACCGCGATCAAGGCGATGTTCCTCGACCGGGTCGACGTGATCGCGCATTACGAGCGCGAGGTGAGAAGCGCCACCGTGTCGCTGAAGCTGCCGTCGGTGATCGCGCTGAAGCAGTTCGTGAGGCCATCGCAATTCCCGGCCTTCACCCGGTTCAACCTTTTCCTGCGCGACCGCTTTGCCTGCCAATATTGCGGACGGGGCCGCGACCTGACGTTCGACCATGTGGTGCCGCGCGCGCAGGGCGGTCGCACGACGTGGGAGAACGTCGTCACCGCCTGCGCGCCGTGCAACCTGAAGAAAGGCGGGCGCACTCCGCGCGAGGCGGCGATGCCGCTCCATCTGGAGCCGATCCGCCCGACCAGCTGGCACCTTCAGGAACATGGCCGCAGTTTTCCGCCCAATTATCTTCACGAAACATGGCGGGATTGGCTCTATTGGGATGTGGAACTGGAGGCGTGAGGAACACCGGAGCGGAACCGACCCGCTCCCCACGCCTTTTCACAACCGTTACGGAGCCGACACATGCGATCTGCCATCTTGCTTTTCCTGCCTCTTGCGCTCGCCGGCTGCGGGGGATCGAAGGAAAAGCAGGCTGCGGCCGACGCACGGGCGCAACAGGCGGGCTTTGTGCCGCCCTCGGTCATGTCGCGGCTGGATTTCGGCAGCTCGATCGAGCGGCGGTTCCACGCCTTGGACCGCAACGGCAACAATGTGATCGACGCGACCGAGATGCCGAGACAGGATTCGCGCATCGTCCATCTCGACCGGAACGGCGATGGCAGGATCACCGCAGAGGAGTGGAGCGAGGGCCAGCTGTCCCGGTTCGATCGCATGGACCTCAATCGCGACGGCTCGCTGACCTCCGACGAGCGCGGGCAATATCAGACAGCCCGGCAGCAACCATGATCATGGGGCGTTGACCGGGGACGTACCGCATTGCAGCATCCAACCATGTCCTCCGCCCCCACGCTCCCCGCCCTGACCAACAATCCGGATGTACGCTATCTGGGCACGCTGCTGGGGGACGTAATCCGCGCCTATGGCGGCGAGACGCTGTTCGAGGCGACGGAGGCGATCCGCCGCGCGTCCGTCGAGCGGCACCGGGACGGCGACAAGGAAGATGGCGCGGCCGCGACCGAGGTGGAACTGGGCCGGCTCGACCTGAACGAGACGCTGGACTTCGTGCGCGGGTTCATGCTGTTCTCCATGCTCGCCAATCTGGCGGAGGACCGGCAGGGGATCAGCGCGGAGCCGGGCGCCGACCTCGCCTCCGCCCTTGCCCGGCTTCGCGACCATGGCGTCGCGACGCAGGACGTGCTGGCGCTGCTGGAGGGCGCGCTGGTCGCCCCGGTGCTGACCGCGCACCCGACCGAGGTGCGGCGCAAGAGCATGATCGACCATCGCAATCGCATCGCGGAGCTGATGGCGATGCGCGATGCGGGCCGCGACGAGACGCCTGATGGCGACCGCATCGACGATGCGATTCTGCGGCAGATCGCGCTGCTGTGGCAGACCCGTGTGCTGCGCCGCGAGCGTCTGTACGTCACCGACGAGGTGGAAACCGCGCTATCCTATCTGCGCGACGTGTTCATTCCCGCGCTGCCGGCGTTGTACCAGCGCTGGGACCGCGCGCTCGGCCAGCGGGTGCCGTCCTTCCTGAAACCGGGCAGCTGGATCGGCGGCGACCGCGACGGCAATCCGTTCGTCACCTCCACCTCGCTCAGGATCGCGCTGTCGCGCGCGACCGAGACGGTGCTGGGCGCGTATCTCGACGCGGTGCACGCGCTGGGGGCGGAACTGTCCATCTCCGCAGAACACGGCGCGGTCGATCCGGCCGTGCAGCGGTTGGCCGAGGCAAGCGGCGACAACGCGCCGAGCCGTGCCGACGAGCCGTTCCGACGCGCCCTGTCGGGCATCTATGCGCGGCTGGCCGCCACCTTCCGCGACCTGACCGGCAACGAGTCGCCGCGCCCCGGCGCGCTCGCGGGCGAGCCCTATCCCGATCCGGTCGCCCTTCGCGCCGACCTGGTCGCCGTCGCACGGGCGTTGCGCGCCAGCGGCGACGGCGCGCTGGCGTCAAGCGGCGCGCTCGGCCGGCTGATCCGCAGCGTGGAAACGTTCGGCTTCCACCTCGCCACGCTCGACCTGCGCCAGAACAGCGTGGTGCATGAGCGCACGGTCGCCGAGCTGCTGCGCGTTGCCGGCGTCGAGGCGGACTACCTCGCGCTGGGCGAGCAGGCGCGCATTTCGCTGCTGCGGCGCGAACTGGCCAATGCGCGCCCGCTGGCGAGCCGCTTTGCCGACTATTCGGAGGAAACGGCGGGCGAGCTCGCCATCTTCCAGGCGGCGGCCGAGGCCCATGCCCGGCTGGGCCCTGCCTGCATCGCGCGCTCGATCGTATCGATGGCCGGCTCCGTGTCCGACCTGCTGGAGGTCAACCTGCTGCTCAAGGAGGTCGGGCTGTACCGGCCCGGGCCGGAGCCCTCGGCCGCGATCCAGGCGGTGCCGCTGTTCGAGACGATCGGGGACCTGGAAGCGGCGCCAGGCATCATGACCGCCTGGTTCGCGCTGCCCGAGGTCGCGGCGGTGGCTCGCACGCGCGGGCATCAGGAAGTGATGATCGGCTATTCCGATTCGAACAAGGATGGCGGCTACCTGACCTCCACCTGGTCGCTGTCCAAGGCGTCCACCGCGCTGAAGCCGGTGTTCGAGGCGGCGGGCGTTACCATGCAGCTGTTCCACGGCCGGGGCGGCGCGGTGGGGCGCGGCGGCGGATCCTCCTTCGCGGCGATCCGCGCCCAGCCGCCCGGCACCGTCCAGGGCCGCATCCGCATCACCGAACAGGGCGAGGTGATCGCGGGCAAGTACGGCACCCGCGAAAGCGCCATGACCAATCTGGAGGCGATGGCGTCGGCCACCCTGCTCGCCAGCCTTGAGCCCGAGCCGCTGTCCGGCGGCGACAGCGAGCGCTTTGCCGGGGCGATGGACGCGATGTCCGACGCGGCGTTCCGCGCCTATCGCGGGCTGGTCTACGAGACGGAGGGGTTCCGCACCTTCTTCCGCCAGATGACCCCGATCGGCGAGATCGCCGGGCTGAAGATCGGCAGCCGACCGGCGAGCCGAAAGAAATCGGACGCGATCGAGGACCTGCGCGCCATTCCCTGGGTGTTCAGCTGGGCGCAGGCACGGGTGATGCTGCCGGGCTGGTACGGCGTAGGCCAGGCCATTGCCGCCGGCGATCGCGCCCTGCTGACCGACATGGCGGCAAGCTGGCCGCTGTTCGCCGCGACGCTGGCCAACATGGAAATGGTCCTGGCGAAGTCGGACATGACGATCGCGGCGCGCTATGCCGAACTGGTCGAGGACGACGCACTGCGGCCGATCTTCGGGCGCATCCGCGACGGCTGGAACCAGGCGCATGACGGGCTGCTGGCGATCACCGGCCAGTCGCGGCTGCTGGAGAAACATCCGGCGCTCGACGCGTCGATCCGGCTGCGGCTGCCCTATATCGAGCCGCTGAACCTGCTCCAGATCGAGCTGATGAAGCGGCATCGCGCCGGCGAAGATGATCCGCGCATCGGCGAGGGCATCCTGTTGTCGATCAACGCCATCGCGACGGCGTTGCGGAATTCGGGTTAGCCAGGCTGCCGCCCACCCCGTTCGCCCTGAGCCCATCGAAGGGCGTCCCACTCGTCCCCCCCGACGTGACGTGCTTCGACAAGCTCAGCACGAACGGGAGTCTCGGGGGAACAGTGACGCCCCGCATCGGTTCAGCGCCCATGCTTTCGCCTCCGCAACGACGCCCCGGCGCGGACCGACTTTCCAGCCCCCAAACCTGTGGAGCCCCATGAGCTCGGTGAATCTTTGGCCGATCGGCAACTGCCAAGTGTCCGCCCTGATCGACGAAAAGGGCCGGTTCGTCTGGGGCTGCGTGCCCCGCGTCGATGGGGACCCGGCGTTCAGCTCGCTGCTCGACCGCGATGACGCGGAAACGGGGTTCTGGGCGATCGAACTGGAAGGCTGCGTCTCGACCACCCAGCATTACCTTCGCAACACGCCGGTTCTCGTGACCCGGCACGAGGACGCGCAGGGCAATGCGGTGGAGATCACCGATTTCTGCCCGCGCTTCCTGCGCGACCGCCGAGTGTATCGACCGGCGGCGTTCGTGCGGCTGGTCCGGCCGGTGTCGGGATCGCCGCGCATCCGCGTCGCACTGCGCGTCGCAACCGACTGGGGCCGTCCGACCGAGACGACGACGGGCCCGACCTATGTCCGCTACCTGATGGACGGGCGCACGCTGCGCCTGGTCACCGACGCACCGATCGACCGGCTCTGCTCCGAAACCTATTTCCGGCTGGAACAGCAGCTTCATTTCCACCTCGGCCCGGACGAGGCGTATCAGGGCGATTTCGACGTCACCTTGCGCGCGATGCTGGACCGGACAGTCGAGGAATGGCGCGACTGGGTGCGCGGCCTCGCCACCCCGCTCGAATGGCAGGACGTGGTGATCCGCGCGGCAATCACGCTGAAGCTGTGCCAGCACGAGGCGACCGGAGCGATCGTCGCGGCACTGACCACCTCGCTGCCCGAACATGCGGGTTCGGGGCGCAACTGGGACTATCGCTACTGCTGGGTGCGCGACGCCTATTACACGGTGCAGGCGCTGAACCGGCTGGGCGCGCTCGACGTGCTGGAGGGGTATCTCGAATATCTCCGCAACATCGTGGACGATGCCCATGGCGGGCATATCCAGCCGCTGTACGGCGTCGGCGGCGAAGCGAAGCTGATCGAGCGGATCGAGGACCGGCTGCCCGGCTATCGCGACATGGGCCCGGTGCGGGTGGGCAACCAGGCCTATGAACAGGTGCAGCACGACGCCTATGGCCAGATCGTGCTGTGCAACGTCCAGGCGTTCTTCGACCAGCGGCTGTTCCGCGTCGCGAACGTCGATGACTTCCGCGCGCTCGAACGCGTCGGCGACAAGGCATGGGAAGTCTATGACAAGCCCGATGCCGGCCTGTGGGAGCTGAGGACCAAGGCGCACGTCCATACCTATTCGGCCGCCATGTGCTGGGCGGCGTGCGACCGGCTGGCCAATGCCGCCGAACAGCTGGGCCTCGTCGATCGCCAGGTCTTCTGGGCCGAGCGGGCGCAGGCCATGCGGACCACGATCGAGACGGCGGCATGGCGGCCGGAGACGCAGCGGGTGTCCGCGACCTTCGGCGGCGACGACCTGGACGCCAGCATCATCCAGCTGCTCGACCTGCGCTTCTTCGCGCCCGACGATCCCCGGTTCCGGGGCACGCTGGTCGCCGTCGAGGAGGGGCTGCGCCGCGGCAGCCACATGCTGCGCTATGCGACGGAGGACGATTTCGGCCTGCCGCATACGGCGTTCAACGTCTGCACCTTCTGGCTGATCGAGGCGCTGCACGCGACCGGCCGGCTGGCCGATGCCCGCGCGCTGTTCGAGGAAATGGTGTCGCGGCGCACGCCCGCGGGGCTGTTGTCGGAAGATATCGACCCGACGACCGGCGAATTGTGGGGAAACTACCCGCAGACCTATTCGTTGGTGGGGCTGATCAACTGCGCCGTGCTGCTTTCCAGGCCGTGGAGCAGCGTGCGGTGACACGAATTTCGCGTTCGCGCGTTGATGCTCCCTGACAGGGAGACGATAGTGACAGACGACCGGCAGCAGCACATCCGGGAAAAGGCCTATGAGCTGTGGCAGGCCGAGGGTGAGCCTCATGGCCGCGACCAGGAGCACTGGGCCGAGGCCGAGCGACAGGTCGGCGGCGACGCGGGCACAACGGGCACGCAGCCGGCCGGAACACAGGTCGAAACACAGGCGGCCGAAGCACAGGCGGCCGGAACACCGCTTGGCGAGACCGAACCCAGTGGCGAACAGTCGGCGCTGCCCAGCGAACCAGCCCCGCCCGGCGACGCGACCACGCTCAGCCAGGAAACGCCGCCCGTCGATGCAGCCCCGGCCGTCCCAGCGGCAGCGCCGGCAGCGAAGGGCCGGTCGCCCGGACGCGCGAAACCGCGCAAAGCCTGATCGGCCCCGCCAGACTTCCGACCCGATCCGGTGGCACCTGCCGCCGGATGACCCATATCAGCGGAGCGCACGTTGCCCCTATCTGCGGACCGGCTCCAGCCCGGCTCACCTTATCCTCTCGGCGCCACCTTTGACGGCCTGGGCATCAACTTCGCCGTCTATTCCGCCAATGCCGACGGCATCGAGCTGTGCCTGTTCGACCCGGCCGGCAAGCGCGAGCTGAAGCGATTCTGGCTGCCCGAATGCACCGATGAAGTCTGGCACGGCTATCTGCCCGATGTGGAGCCGGGCCTGCTCTACGGCTATCGCGCGCATGGCCGGTACGAGCCGGAGGCGGGGCATCGCTTCAACCCCAACAAGCTGCTGCTCGATCCCTACGCACGCAAGCTCGCCGGCCAGATCAAATGGACCGATGCGCTGCACGGCTATCGTATCGGCCACCGTCGCGAGGACCTGTCGTTCGACAAGCGCGACAGCGCGCCCGCCATGCCCAAGGCGGTGGTGGTCGACGATCATTGGGACTGGTCGCACGACCGGCGGCCGAACACCCCCTGGTCGGACACGGTGATCTACGAGGCGCACGTCAAGGGCCTGACCAAGCTGATGGAACTGGTGCCCCCGCGCCAGCGCGGCACCTATGCGGCGCTGGGCCATCCGGCGGTGATCGCGCACCTCCAACGGCTGGGCGTCACCGCGCTCGAACTGCTGCCGATCCAGAGCTTCACCCAGGATCGCTTTCTTCAGGAAAAGGGCCTGAAGAATTATTGGGGTTACAACACGCTCGGCTTCTTCGCACCGGAACAGGCGTACATGGCCGGCGAGCATCAGGACGAGCTGCGCCGCGCGGTCCATCGCCTGCACAAGGCGGGGATCGAGGTCATTCTCGACGTAGTCTACAACCATACCTGCGAGGGGTCGGAGCGCGGCCCGACCCTGTCGTGGCGGGGCTTCGACAATGCGAGCTACTACCGACTGGTCAAGGACAATCCGCGCTACACGATCAACGACACGGGCACCGGCAACACGCTCAACATGTCCAAGGCGCGGGTGATCCAGATGGTAGCGGACTCGCTGCGCTACTGGGCGACGAGCTTCGGCATCGACGGCTTCCGCTTTGACCTCGGCCTGACGCTGGGGCGCGAAGAATATGGCTTCGATCCGGGCTCGGCCTTCTTCGACGTGCTGCGCCAGGACCCGGTGCTGGGCCGGCTGAAGCTGATCGCCGAGCCGTGGGACGTCGGGCCGGGCGGCTATCAGCTCGGCAATTTCCCACCGGGCTTCGCGGAATGGAACGACAAGTATCGCGACACGGTACGCAGCTACTGGTGCGGCGACGAGGGGAAGCGCGCGGACTTGGCGGCGCGGCTGTCGGGATCGGGCGACCTGTTCGACCGGCGTGCCCGGCGCCCTTGGGCCAGCGTCAACTTCCTGGTCGCGCATGACGGCTTCACCCTCGCCGACACGGTGATGTACGAGGAACGCCACAATGAGGCCAATGGCGAGGACAATCGCGACGGCCACGACAACAACCATTCGCGCAACTGGGGCGCGGAGGGGCCGACCGACGATCCGTCGATCAACGACGCGCGCGGCCGGGTGATGCGCTCGATGATGACCACGCTCGCCGCCTCGCTCGGCACGCCGATGCTGGTCGCGGGCGACGAGTTCGGGCGGACGCAGGGCGGCAACAACAACGCCTATTGCCAGGACAACGAGATCAGCTGGCTCGACTGGGAAGCCGCCGCCAGCGAAGAGGGGGAAGCGCTGATCGCCTTCACCGCGCGTCTGACCGCGCTGCGCCGCCGCTACCCCGCCCTCCGGGCGCCCGCGTTCCTCCACGGTCAGGACTCGCCGGCCGAAGGCGTGCAGGACCTGCAATGGTTCGACGAGCGCGGCCACCCGCTCAGCCCCGACGACTGGAACAACCCCGAAGGCCGCGCCCTGGTCATGCGCCGCGCGCTCCGGACGGAGGACGGCCGCGTCGAGACGGTGACCCTGCTCCTCAACGGATCGGCCGACGCGCTTCCCTTCCACCTGCCCGAGCCACAGGGCGAGCGCACCGTGCTGATCGACAGCGCCAGGCCCGAACAAGGCGAGGTCACCATTGCCGACAGCTACGAAGTAGGCCCGCAATCGGCCGTGCTCGTCACCCGCATCGTCCCCGAGGTGGCATGAGCGCCTGGGGCCCCGAGCCGCTTCCGGACGGCCGCACCGCGTTCCGCCTGTGGGCGCCCGCATCCGACGCGGTGATGCTGCAAATCGACGGCGAACCGCCCGTCGCCATGACGGCGGAGGCGGACGGCTGGTTCGCCGCGACGATCGCCGCCGGTCCCGGCAC
>CAKTFL010000026.1 GCA_934555855.1 uncultured Sphingomonas sp.
CGGTCGGCCTGGGCGATACGACCGGCCTCTATCACGGCACGCAGCAGATCAACCAGGGCCAGATGGACCGCTGGAACATCGTCGTCACGCTGAACTACCTGCCGGCCGCGACCGAGGCGAACATCGTGCTCGCCAAGTCGGGCGAGTACGACAAGCCGGAGGGCAAGAAACAGGTCGAGAACATGGTCCGCGTCGCCGATCTCACCCGCAAGGGCTTCGTCAACGGCGATATCTCCACCGTGATGAGCCCGCGCACGGTGATCACCTGGGCGCAGAACACGCTGATCTTCGGCGATGTCGGCTTCGCCTTCCGCCTGTCGTTCCTCAACAAGTGCGACGAGGCGGAACGGCCGCTGGTGGCGGAATATTACCAGCGCGTGTTCGGCAAGGACCTGCCGGAAAGCGTGGCGGTGCGGGCTTGAGGGTAAGGATGGACTAACCTATCTAGTCCAGGTCAGGAGGCGCATCATGGCCGAAGCCGATCCGCAGAACACCTTCAACGTGCATGAGGCGAAAACGCAATTTTCGCGGCTGATCGATCGTGCTCATGCGGGCGAGGAGATCGTCGTCGCGAAGGCGGGAGTGCCTTATGCCAAGCTGGTGCCGATCGAGCCCGCGCCCAAGCGCAAACGGCAACCGGGCGGCTGGCCCGAACTCGCCAGGATCCCCGATTCCGTCTGGTTCAATCCGTTGCCGGAGGATGAGCTGGAACTCTGGGAAGGCAAGCGGCTTGAGAAATACGGTTTGTGATAAAGCTGCTGCTTGATACCCATGCTGCCCTTTTCTGGTGGTCGGGATCTGCCCGGCTCAGCGTCGCTGCCCGGGAGGCCATCGAAGACGGCGAGGCGGACGTTTTGGTGAGCGCCGCCTCGTGCTGGGAGATCGCCACCAAGTTCCGGACCGGCAAACTCGATTTCGTCGGCAATCCGGAACTCCATGTCCCGCGTTTGATGGCGCACCACGGCTTCCGATCCCTTCCGGTGCGACCGGATCATGGTTTGCGCGCGGGATCCATGTCGGGCGATCACCGCGATCCGTTCGATCGCGTGATCGCCGCTCAAGCCCTGATCGAGGATCTGACGGTCGTCACCCGCGATCCGGAAATCGCACGCTTCGGCTGCAAGGTTCTCTGGTAATGGCCAACGAAACTCCCCTCGATCGGTTCAAGGCGGTGCTGGCCGGCACTGCGCGGGCAGTGGCGGATGAGCCGGAGGTGGAGCTGGTCTTCACCGCCGATACGCCGTCGCAGTCGGGCAAGCACATCAAGGTGCCGATGCCCGCGCGCCAGCTGCCGCCCGAGCAGGTGGCGGAGGCGCGGGGTTTTGCCGACGGGTTCGCGCTGCGGCTGCGGCACCATGACGCGGGGCTCCATGCGCGCGCCGCGCCGGGCGAGGCGGTGGCGCGGGCGGTATTCGACGCGGTCGAGGGCGCGCGTGTCGAGGCGCTGGGCAGTCGCGGCTATCAGGGGATCGCCGACAATCTGGCGACCGCGCTCGACGTGCGGCTGCGCTCCGACCCGATCTCGCGGGCCCGCACCCGGGAGGAAGTGCCGCTGTCGTCGGCGCTCAGCCTGCTGGTGCGTGAAAAGCTGACCGGGCAGCAGGCGCCGGCGGCGGCGCAGCCGGCGCTCGCGCTGGTGCGCGAGTGGATCGAGGACAAGACCGACCTGTCCTCGCTGGCGCTGGCGCTGGACGACCAGCGGGCGTTCCAGGCGCTGGCGATGAAGATGCTCGCCGAGCTGGAGCTGGTCGAGGGAGAGGTGGAGCCGACCGACGCGGACGAGGGCGGCGACGAGGACTCCTCCGAACAGTCGGACGAAGACAGCGAAACCGAGGAAGGCGACGAGCAGGGCGGCGAAGCAGAGGGCGAGGCGGAGGCGCGGGGCGAGCAGCGCCAGGCCGAGAACGATGACGGCGAGGGCGAACAGGACCAGCAAACCAACGACGAGTCCTTCGACGACATGGAGGGCGAGCCGGGCGACGACGGGGATGAAGGAGCACAGCCGGTGCGCCCAAACCGTCCGCCGGCCGACCTGGCCCCGCAATTCGACTACAAGGCGTGGACCAACCAGTTCGACGAGGTGGTCGCGGCGACGGAGCTGTGCGATGCCGACGAGCTGGCGCGGCTGCGCGGGTATCTGGATCAGCAGCTGGTCCACCTGCAATCGGCGGTGTCGAAGCTGGCCAATCGGCTGCAGCGGCGGTTGATGGCGCAGCAGAACCGATCCTGGGACTTCGACCAGGACGAAGGATTGCTGGACGCCGCGCGGCTGGCGCGGGTGGTGATCAACCCGACCCAGTCGTTGTCCTACAAGATCGAGCGCGAGGCGGAGTTCCGCGACACGGTGGTGACGCTGCTGATCGACAATTCGGGGTCGATGCGCGGGCGGCCGATTTCCATCGCGGCGATCAGCGCCGATATTCTGGCGCGCACGCTGGAGCGGTGCGGGGTCAAGACGGAGATACTCGGATTCACCACGCGCGCCTGGAAAGGCGGGCAGAGCCGCGAGACCTGGCTGTCCGCCGGGCGACCGCCCCAGCCGGGGCGGCTGAACGACATACGCCACATCGTTTACAAGAAGGCGGACGAGCCGTGGCGGCGCGCGCGCAACTCGCTGGGCCTGATGATGCGCGAAGGGCTGCTGAAGGAGAATATCGACGGCGAGGCGCTGTTGTGGGCGCATGGCCGGCTGATCGCGCGGCCGGAAGAGCGGCGCATCCTGATGGTGATCTCCGACGGCGCGCCGGTGGACGATTCGACGCTTAGCGTGAATTCGGGTTCGTATCTGGAACGGCACCTGCGCCAGGTGATCGGCTGGATCGAGGCGAAGTCGCCGGTGGAGCTGATCGCGATCGGCATCGGCCACGACGTCACGCGCTACTACAGTCGCGCGGTGACGATCATGGATGCCGAGCAGCTGGGCGGCACGATCATCGAGCAATTGGCGGCGCTGTTCGACAGCGACTGAGGAGGCGCCTGTTCGTTCGTGCCGAGGCTGTCGGAGCACTGCTGTGCTTCGGCCGGGGTGAAGGGGAGGCAGCCCTTCGACAGGCTCAGGGCGAAAGGGGAGGGGTGTGGTCCGGATCCTACAGCTCGCTGCGTACCTGGCCGTGGGCGAGGACGGCGAACAGGCAGGAGCCGCCGATGATGTTGCCGAGCAGCGCCGGCAGGATGAAGCCGCCGATCGCCCAGCCGAGGCTCGCGTGCCCGGTCAGCCACAGCAGCCATGCTTCCGCTGAACCGGCGACGACATGGCTGAACCCGCCGATCGCGATGACATAGGTGATCATCGTGACGATCCAGAACTCGCCGCCGCCGCGCACGTTGGGCAGGATCCAGGCGATGGAGCCGACCAGGAATCCGGCGGGAATGCCCAGCAGCACCGTCTTGCCGGGGCCATGTTCCAGCAGGCGGGCCGACAGCTCGGTGGCGGCGGCGAGCTGTTCGGGCGACAGGATCACCCGATATGCCATCAGCGCCGCCGCGACGAGCGTGCCGAGCATGTTGCCCGCGAACACGATCGCCCATAGCCGCCCCAGCCGGCCGAGATTGCGCCTGTTCGGATGCGTGGCGACCGGCAGCACGGCAGTGACAGTGTTTTCGGTGAACAGCTGTAGATTGCCGAGAATGACGATCACGAACCCGACCGAATAGCCGAACGCGGTGACCAGCTCGTTGGCCGGCGTGTCGGCCAGCCGCTCGCCGAGAAACGTCTCGGCCAGGACGGACGCGGAGATCGCCAGCCCCGCCGCAAAGGCGGAGAAGAGCAGGGAGATGACAGGGCGCTTCAGCTCGTCCTGCCCTTGCAGGCGGATGACCTCGTGCACCACGCGAGCCGAGCTGGCCTTGCGCTCAGCGACCGCCTCGATCTCCTCGCCGCTGAGATGGTCGGAGGGGCTTTCCTCCTGTTCGGGGTTCTGGGCGGGTTGTTCGTCGGTCATTGCGTGGTCGAACGGCGGTCGGGCGCGGGCGTTCCACCGGCGGCGTCGGGCCTTGCGGCGAAAGCGCCCGGCGAGGACAAGGGGATATGCCCATTTCCACGCCCCCCGGCGGCTTTGTCGGCCCGGTCAAGCGCTCCATCACCATCGCCGGCCACCAGACGTCGATCAGCCTGGAGCCGGTATTCTGGACGGCGCTGGAGGCGGCGGCGCGGGAACGGCAGCTGCCGCTCAGCGCGCTGGTGGCGGAGATCGACGCCTTGCGGGTCGGTCAGGTCGATCCGGCGAACCTCGCCAGCGCCCTGCGGAGCTGGCTGTTCGTCAATCGCTGATCCGGTCGTTAGCGACTTTCCGCGGGAGCCGGGCGTTTATCGGGTGAGCTAGGTTTCAGGGACGCGGAATGGACAGACTGGCGTGGCGGCGGACCTGGTTCCAGGTCCACAAATGGCTGGGACTGCTGCTGGCGGTGCTGATCGTTCCCGTGTCGTTGTCCGGCGCGGCGCTGGTGTGGCACGATGCGCTCGACCGGCTGGTACATCCCGACGCTATGCGGTGTCGGGCGCGGCGCGGCTGAATGGCGATGCCTATCTGGCGGCGGCGCGGGCGAGGCTGAACCCGGGCGATCGGATCGCGTCGGTGACCGCTTCTGACGGGCGCGGGCCGGTGGTGGTGGCCGCCTCCCCAGCGGCGAGGCCGGGCGACCGGCCGCGACCGGGGCCGCCGCCGAGAACGCTGGTCTATCTCGACCCGCCGACCGGGCGCGTGCTGGCGGTCGCCTCCAGCGGATCGGGTCCCGTCCGGTTCCTGCACGTCCTTCACGGCAGCTTGCAGTTACCGGGCGTGGGGCGGACGATCGTCGGCTGGATCGGCGTCGCCATGATGGTGTCGAGCTTCACCGGGCTATGGCTGTGGTGGCCGACGGTGGGGCGATGGGCGCGGGGCCTTCGCTGGCGACGGCACCGTAACACAGACACCAACCTGCACTACCTGGCGGGCTTCTGGATCGCACTGCCGCTGTTCGTGCTGTCGCTGACGGGAGCATGGATCAGCTTCCCCGCCTTTTTCGGCAGGTTGACCGGAGAAGCGGGCGCGGAGCCGGGCCGGATGGCGGTCATGCGGGCGATGCCGGTGGCGCGACCCTCGCTGGACATGGATGCGGCGATCGCGCGGGCGCGCGGGGTGATCAAGGGGCGCTGGACGGGAGTGACCTTCCCGACCGAGCGGAGCGCGGACTGGACGGTAACGTTCGGGCGGGGGAAGATCGTCAAGGTCGCCGACGATCGCGGCACAGCCGTTCTCGCGGCCGAGAGCGGCGGCATCGGCGGCAATCGTCCTGGCATCGCGGGCCTGATGCGCCGCATCCACGACGGCGAGGGCATGGGGCCGGTGTGGCAGGTCATCATCTTCCTGGGCGGAATCGCGCCCGCGCTGCTGGCGGTGACCGGGGTCATCATGTGGTGGCGGGCACGGCGGTGGAAGGCGGAGCTTGCCGCCAGGCAGCGGGGCCGGGTGGGATAAAAGGGCAGACAGTTCCAATTGTTAGCGCTATCTCGATCGCCACAACAAGTGACGGGAGAGGTGGATGCTGGGCCGGCTGTTGGCTGGATGTGCGCTGGTACTGGCACCGGCGGCGGCAGGGGCGGGAGCAGGGGCCGGTGCGGGAGCGGAGGCGTGCAAGGCGCCGGTGAGTGCCTGTGAGCGGGCGACGCCGGGGGCGCTGCCGCTGATCGTGCCGGGGCAGCGCATCGTGCTGGTGGTCGCACCCGGCGAGACGCCGGCGGTCCGCCGGGCCGCGGCCGACCTGCGCGGCGACCTGAGCGCCGTCGGCGGGCAAGCGGTGACGGTGGCCGACGCGCTGCCGGCCGAGGCGCCGGTCGCGGTGATCGCGGGAACGCTCGGCATCAGTCCGTTGATCGATGCGCTGGTGCGGGCAGGGAAGCTCGACGTGTCGGGGCTGGCCGGTCAGTGGGAAGGTCATGTCGAGCAGGTGGTCGAGCGACCCGCGCCCGGCATCGCGCGCGCACTGGTCATCGCCGGCTCCGACCGGCGCGGGACGGTGTTCGGGCTGTACGATATTTCGGCCAAGATCGGGGTGAGCCCGTGGAGCTACTGGGCCGACGTGCCGGCTGAGCGCCATGCGCGGCTGTGGCTGACCGCCGGGCGGGTCGCGGACCGGCCGGCCGTCAAGTATCGCGGCATCTTCCTCAATGACGAGGACCCGGCGCTGGGCGGCTGGGCACGGGCCCGCTTCGGCAAGCTGGACCATCGCTTCTACGAAAAGGTGTTCGCCCTGATCCTGCGGCAGAAGGCGAACTTCCTGTGGCCGGCGATGTGGGGCAAGTCGATCTGGGAGGACGATCCCGCCTCCGCCCCGCTCGCCGAGGAAATGGGGGTGGTACTCGGCACATCCCATCACGAGCCGATGGGACGCGCGCATGTCGACTGGCAGCGCGGCGGCAAGGGGCCGTGGGATTATACCAAGAACGCGGACCGGCTGCGGCAGTTCTGGCGCGAGGGGATGCTGAGGCGGGGCAAGGCGGAAACGCTGGTCACGGTCGGGATGCGCGGCGACGGCGACGAGCCGATGACCCAGGGCACCGCCACCACGCTGCTGGAGAAGATCGTCGCCGACCAGCGCGCGATCATCGCCGACACGACCCGACGCCCCGCCGCCGAGACGCCGCAGGTCTGGGCGCTCTACAAGGAAGTGCAGGATTATTACGACAAGGGAATGCGGGTGCCCGACGACGTCACCCTGCTGTTTTCCGACGACAATTGGGGCAATATCCGCCGGCTGCCCGACCCCGCCGCCGGACCGCGCAAGGGCGGGTACGGGGTCTATTATCATTTCGATTATGTCGGCGGCCCGCGCAACTACAAGTGGATTGATACCAACAACATCGCGCGCGTCTGGGAGCAGATGAGCCTGGCGCACGAGGCGGGCGCGGACCGGTTGTGGATCGTCAATGTCGGCGACCTGAAGCCGATGGAGTTCGCGACCAGCTTCTTCCTCGACATGGCCTGGAACCCGGCGCGTATGACCGCGGCGGCGATGGAGCGCTACCCGGCGGAATGGGCGGGGCGGCAGTTCGGTCCGGCGCTGGCGAGGCCGATCGGCGACCTGCTCGCCGGCTACGGCCAGATGGCGGCGCGGCGCAAGCCCGAGCTGATCGATGCGGACAGCTATTCGCCGGGCGAGTGGGCGCGGCTGGTGGCGGCGTGGAGCGCGCTGGAGAGCGACGCCCGGCGGGTTGGGCGCCGGGTGCCGGCCGAGCGGCGGGATGCCTGGTACGAGCTGGTGATGCACCGGATCGAGGCGATGGCGAACCTGCACCGGATGTATCGCGCCGTGGCGCAGAACCGGGCGGCGGCGCTGGCGGGCAACGCGACGGCGGCGGCGCGACATGGCGAGGAGGCGAAGCGGCTGTTCGCCAACGACGCCGCGATCCGGCGCCGGTACGAGGTGGAGACGGCGGGCGGCAAGTGGACGCAGATGATGGCGCAAACCCATATAGGCTATACCGGCTGGCAACAGCCCGAGGCCGACGTGATGCCCGCGCTCGGCCCCCTGCCGTCCCGCGCGCCGCAGGAGCCCGCGGTGTTGTTCGCAGCGGACCGGCCCGAACGGATCGTGAGCGGCGCGGGGATCACGCTGAGTCCGGTGCCGCGCCTGGGCCGGGAAGGGCCAGCCGTGGTCGCCCGGCCTGCGCTGGCGGCGGCGGTGGAGCGACCGGGCGGGGCGGGACCGCGCCTCGTCTATTCGTTCCGCGTGCCGTCGGGCGGGGCGGTGGCGATCCGGGTCGCGGCGGCGCCGGGGCTCGACGTGCGCGGGCGCGGCCAGCAGCGCTATGCGGTGTCCGTCGACGGCGATGCGCCGACCATCGTGAACCTGCTGGCGGACGGGACGGAAGCGGGCTGGGAACGCGCGGTGGCCGACAATCGGCGGATCGGGACTGCGCGTCGGACGCTGGCGGCGGGGCGGCACAGCCTGTCGGTCTGGGTGGTCGATCCGCAGGTCGTGTTCGGGCGCGTCACGGTGGAGGCTGTAAGGTAGGGGGCCGGTTCAGCAAGGCTGAGCCGCTCCCAAGAGGGAGCCCGCCAAACAAAAAACTGCTGTCCTACAGCGAACCCATATGGTTCATGGTTTGCTCAATGGGAGGCGGGCATGAATATCGATTCGCGGATCGACGAGGTGATCGACCGGGAGGGCGGCTATGTGGACCATGCCGCCGATCGCGGCGGCGTGACGCGGTGGGGGGTCACGGAAGCGGTTGCGCGGGTGGCGGGCTATGCCGGCGACATGCGTGTCCTGCCGCGACGGGAAGCGGCCGCGATTTATCGCCGGCTCTACTGGCTGCGGCCGCGACTGGACCTGGTGGCGCTGCGGGCGCCGCGCGTCGCGGCCGAGCTGTTCGACACCGGCGTCAACATGGGGCCGGCAGTTGCGGCGGGCTTTCTGCAACGCGCGCTCAACGCGCTGAACCGGGGCGCGTCGGACTATGCGGACGTGGCGGTCGACGGGCAGCTGGGCGCGCGCAGCCTGGAGGCGCTCGACCGCTTCCTGGCCCGGCGCGGGGCGGGCGGCGAGGCGGTGCTGCTGAAAGCGATGGAGGCGTTGCAGGGGGAGCGCTATCTGGCGCTGGCGGAAGCGCGGCCGGCGAACGAAGCGTTCCTGTATGGCTGGCTCGCGAACCGGATTGGCTAAGGCGATGGCCGACCAGCCGATGCCGGACGCGCCGGAACAGAATGCCGAGCCGCAGGGCGCCGACCGCTGGACCAGCCTGGCCCGGCCGAGCTTCCTGTATGTCATGTACGTGCTGCTGCTGTGGTCGATCCCGATGGGACTGGTCGCTGCGGTGAGCCCCGACACGGCGGCGGCGATGGCAGCGGGAATGCGCGCCTATTTCCTGGCGATTCCGGAGCCGCTCTACGCGTTGTTCGGCACCGGCTATCTGGGTTACACGGTGGCGCGCAGCATGGGCAAGATCCGTGGGCTGGAACGGTAAGCTGGAAGCGTCAGCGGACCAGGCTGAGCGTCGGGCGCAATGTCGGAAGCTGAATCGGCTCGCCGCCATGCGCGCGGTCGAAGTAAAAGCCGGCCAGTTCGTAATGCGCCTTGCTGGCGGCGGGAAGCGTAGCCCGCCGCGCCTGTGCCAGTTCAGCCTCCGCCCGGCGTGCCCAATAGCCAGCGTCGTGACCTGTCGACATCATCTTCTCCCCATCTTGTACGAAACCTACACCTTCGAACGACGGGCGGCGATGACTTATATCAGTGTATTCACAGGCATTTAGAGGAATCCTTGTTTGCCGGTCCGCCGTTGCTGTGCAGGCGAGTCGCGCGGTGCCGTTGCACTTGCCCGGCCGATGCCTACATCGCTGGCCATGAGCGGGAATGATAGCGCCCAAGGCGGGATTGGGCCGGTGTGGCATGGTACGACCATCCTGTCGGTCAGGCGGGGTAGCAAGGTCGTGATCGCCGGGGACGGGCAGGTTTCGATGGGGCAGACGGTGATGAAGCCGAATGCCCGCAAGGTCAGGCGGCTGGGTGACGGATCTGTGATCGGTGGGTTCGCCGGTGCGACCGCCGATGCCTTTACCCTGTTCGAGCGGCTGGAAGCGAAGCTGGAACGACATCAGGGCCAGCTGATGCGGGCCGCCGTCGAACTGGCCAAGGACTGGCGGACCGACAAGTTCCTCCGCAACCTGGAGGCGATGATGATCGTCGCCGACCGGGACGTGACGCTGATCCTGACCGGCAATGGCGACGTGCTGGAGCCGGAAGCCGGGGTCGCCGCAATCGGTTCGGGCGGCAATTACGCGCTCGCCGCCGCCCGCGCGCTGGTCGACTATGAGGGCGATGCCGAGACGATCTGCCGCAAGGCGATGGGGATCGCGGCGGAGGTGTGCGTGTACACCAACGACCGGCTGACGGTGGAGACGCTGGACAGCGCGAACTGACCACCCGTTCGGGCACGTGGAAGCCCGGCATGTTTTCTTTCCCGAGCAGACGAGAAGGGCAGCCCTTCGACGGGCTCAGCGCGAACGGATCCGTTGTTGAACATGAACGATAATCTGACCCCCAAGGCGATCGTCGCCGCGCTGGACGCGCACATCATCGGCCAGGCCGAGGCCAAGCGCGCGGTCGCCGTAGCGCTCAGGAACCGTTGGCGGCGGCAGAAGCTGTCGCCCGACCTGCGCGACGAGGTGACGCCCAAGAACATCCTGATGATCGGGCCGACCGGCTGCGGCAAGACGGAGATCAGCCGCCGGCTGGCGAAGCTGGCCGACGCGCCGTTCGTCAAGGTGGAGGCGACCAAGTTCACCGAGGTCGGCTATGTCGGCCGCGACGTGGAGCAGATCGCCCGCGACCTCGTCGAGGAGGCGATCCGGCTGGAGAAGGAGCGGCGGCGCCTGTCGGTGAAGGACAAGGCGGAATGCGCGGCGATGGACCGGCTGCTGGATGCGCTGACCGGCAAGGGGTCGAGTCAGGCGACGCGCGAGGCGTTCCGCCAGCGCTTCGCGGACGGGCATCTCGACGCGACCGAGATCGAGATCGAGGTGGAGCAGGCCCCGGCCACGCCCTTCGAGATTCCCGGCGCGCCGCAGATGATAAACCTGTCGGAGATGATGAAGTCGTTCGGCGGGGGCGCGCAGTTGAAACGGCGCAAGCTGCCGGTGCGTGCCGCCTGGGACAAGCTGGTCGAGGAAGAGGCCGACAAGAGGCTGGACCAGGACGACGTGACCCGCACGGCGCTGGCCGATGCGGAGGCGAACGGGATCGTCTTCCTGGATGAGATCGACAAGATCGCGGTCAGCGACGTGCGCGGCGGATCGGTGAGCCGCGAAGGCGTGCAGCGCGACCTGCTGCCGCTGATCGAGGGCACCACCGTCGCGACCAAATACGGGCCGATGAAGACCGACCATATCCTGTTCATCGCCAGCGGCGCGTTCCACGTCGCCAAGCCGAGCGACCTGCTGCCCGAGCTGCAGGGTCGCCTGCCGATCCGGGTGGAGCTGAAGGCGCTGACCGAGGAGGATTTCGTCGCGATCCTGTCGGACACCAAGGCGAGCCTGGTCCAGCAATATGCCGCGCTGCTCGGCACCGAGGGCGTGAGCATCGACTTCACCGAGGACGGCATCCGCGCGGTGGCGAAGATCGCGGCGGAAGTGAATGGCGAGGTCGAGAATATCGGCGCCCGCCGCTTGCAGACGGTGATGGAGAAGCTGCTCGAGGAAGTCAGCTTCGACGCCGAGGACCGCAGCGGCACCACGCTGGTGATCGACGCCGCCTATGTCGACAAGCAGCTCGCCGCGGTGGCCCGCAACACCGATCTCAGCCGCTACGTCCTGTAAGCGATGCCGCCTCCTCCGCAATGCGGGGGAGGCGCGTCACTGCTTCACATAGGGCACGAACCTGCCCAACCGGCAATAGGGGCCGGGGATGCTCACCCCGGGCT
>CAKTFL010000027.1 GCA_934555855.1 uncultured Sphingomonas sp.
GCGCGGGCCGACTTGGCCACCGACAGGCTGGCAGCCGGGTTGGCCGGAGCGGCCAGGGCCGGGGCCACCGTCATCGAAACAGCGGCAACGGCCGCCAGATACTTTGCGAGCTTCATAGGTGTTCTCCCCTTCAAGCAACCGCGCATGTGCCACGCGCGCCGACGGTCCGCAAGCCGATTGCAGATTTACATGATGTAACGATGACAGATCGGGTTGCGAAGACGGAAAAATAGGGTAGCGTGTGGCCCACGTCGTTCTCCCGACGGTGCACGCGAGCGTCAGCTCGACGGGGCGGCGCCCGCCAGGAGCGCCGCCCTTGGCCTGCCGGCATCTACCGCGTTGCCAACATGTCGACACATCGACATGTCAGATCATCACCCGCTCCACCTCGTCCAGCGTCACGTCGTCCGACCGCCGGTCGTAGAGTTGCGTCGTCCGGGTGGAGGCATGGTTGGCCATCGCCGCGGCGCGTTCCAGCGTGCCCCCATTTTTCAGGTACGCAGTAATCCCGGTCGCGCGGAACGAGTGGTTGCCGATCGCCGTCTCGATACCGGCCGCCAGACCGCGCCGACGCACCATCTGATAGGCATTGGCCTGGGGCAGGGGGGTGCGGCTCAGCTGGCTGGTGCCGCGAGCGATCGTGCGGAACAGCGGCCCCTTGCGATCCTCGGCCAGGCCGCAGCCGTCGATATAGGCGTGGAGATACTCCTCCAGATTGTGGTGGCAGGGCATCTCGTGCCGCTTGCCGCCCTTTTCGTGCAGGCGCACCCACAGGCGCCGGTTCTGGATGAACGCGTCCTCCACCTTCATCGCCACCGCCGCGCCGACGCGCGCGAAGGAATAGACCATCAGCCCGATCAGCGCCCGGTCGCGCAATCCCATACATGTCGACACGTCGATCGCATCAAGCAGTGCCCGCGCCTCGGCCGGGTCGAGCACCGGCGTCTTGCCGCGCCGCACGCTATGGGCGGGGCCGCGCACCGACACGGCCGGGTTCTGCGCCACCACCTGGGTCCGGACCAGCCAGTCGAACAGGTGCCGCACCCCGGCCAGGCGCTGCTTGACGGTCGGCACTGACACCTCGCGCCCCAGCTCCTCGACCCAGGCGGCGACATGCAGCGGCTGGATCTGGGGCAGGGCGGTGACGCCGCGCTCCGCGCACCAGTCGAGAAAGTCGGCGCACCCGCGGCCATAGGAGCGCCGGGTATGCACGTTGCGGATGGTCGCGGTGAAGAACTCCAGGAAACGCATCTGCGCCCCCGGCTCCGCCTCCGCGATGATCGCCGGCAGCGCGAAGGCGGGAGAGGGGAGGGGGGCGAGCAGGGTCATGTCTGCACGAGCCTAGCGGCGGTTTGCGCCAACGACAATCCGACATGTCGACAGCGCGACATGTCGATGCAGCGACATGTCTTCAGGCCGCATCGGCGGAAGGCCGGTCGCGCAGCGCCATCGGCCTGACGCGCACGCCCAGGCTGATCACGAACGGCCAGAACCAGGTATTGGCCATGTCCGTCAGCGTGTCGGCCCAGCGCATTCCATAGACGAGGTAATCCATCGTCTCGTTGCCCAGCTCGGCGACGACCACCACCGCAAAGGGGATGAAAGTCCCCAGCGACCGGCCGGTGATCAGCCGCACCAGCAACAGGATCGCCAGCCCCGCATGAAGGTGAAGGATCGCATCGGGCAGGCCGGTGCCGTCGCCGATCCACAGGATCCAGTCGTGATAAAGCATGGGCAGGTTCATGGCCGGAGCCTTGCCGGGCGGACGCGAGAAGGCAAGGGCGCGAGAAGGGCCGGGCCCCGTCGGTCACGCCGGCCCGGGAAGCGGCGCGGCTATGACGAAGGCTTCGCTCCGGTGCATGTCGCGACGCGGTCGATCATCCTGTCCGCCAGCATCCCGCGCCGCGAGCCGCTTTCGCTCCTGACGCTTACCTCTTCCAGGGTGCCGCTGTTCCTGTCCTTCGACCGGAAGGTGATGAGGTAATGGCGGGAATCCGATATGACCGTATATGGCCCGTCGTCTCCCTTGCCGAGGAGCAGATAGACGTTGTCGAGCCGCATGGCCTTCACCTCGGCGAGGATGGGCGACAAGCCGGCACATCGATCCGCCCTGACCGTGTGGGAGGTGGTCCCGTCGCTTCTCCTGACCTCATACACGATGACGATCGGGCTGCCGGGCCCGCCGCCGTAGAACAGGGACACCCGCTCGGATCGGAGGGTGGTGAGCCGATGGCTGAACGAGTTCAGCACCCTTTCCATGGTGACATAAGGCTCGGGTGCCGGAGGCGCGGGAGCAGGGGGCTCCAACGCCAGGAGCTGGATGAAGAACAGGGCAGGTGTCACGTCCATTCCCTTCCGGCGGCAAGCCGTGGCGGCGAAGCATAGTGCCGGCCGCTCAATCCGGCGAGAACACGTCGCGGGCGATCGCGACCGCGTTCAGCGCGGCGGGAAAGCCGGCATAGGGAATCATCTGCATGATCGTCTCGACGATCTCCCCACGCGACGCGCCGACGCGCAAGGCGGCCTGCATATGGACCTTCAGCTGCGGCGCGGCGGTCCCCATCGCCGTCAGCGCGGCGACTGTCGCCAGCTCGCGCGTCTTCATGTCGAGGCCGGGGCGCGCGAAGATGTCGCCATAAGCGAACTCGACGATGTAGCGGCCAAGGTCGGGGGCGATATCCTCCAGGCTTTCCACGACCCGGACGCCATGCGGCCCGCTGACCGCCTCCAGCTGCTCCAGCCCCCGCCGATACCGGTCGTCGTCGGTCATGCCTCTTCCTTCAGGTCGGTTTCCATGTCGCGATAATGCGTGATCTTGACGTCGAGCGTGCCGATCAGCTCGCCCAGCTCCCGCTGGCGGGCCGCCAGGGCATCGCGATGCGCCTCGAGCATCTCGCGCCGGGCGCGGGTCGTGACGCTGCCCCGTGCCCGCAACCGGCCATATTCCAGCCGGTCGCGCATCGGCATGTCCATCGCCTGCAGCTTGCGGAGAAAGAGGCCCAGGCCAGCTCCTCCACGCCATAGGCGCGCCGCCCGCCCCGATCGCGCGCCGTGCGGGACAGCAGGCCGATGCGCTGGCAATAGCGGATGGTATCGGGGCTGAGGCCGCTAAGCGCGGCGAAATCGCTGATCTTCATGGGTGGGGGCGGCCCTACCGACTGGAGCGCGCTCCAGGTCAAGCGCAATCGGCGGGATCGATCGAGCGGCCGCTCCGTTGGGTCATGGTGGTGCGACACGCTTCATCCATGACGGCCGAGCTGCCGGTGCGTCGGCAGACGTCGCTGCTGCTCCTGCTGCTGACCCTGTGGTGCGCGCTGTGCCCGCTGGGCCTGCCCGCCAGCCGTGCGACCGGCTCCGCCTTCAATCCCGCAAACGAGGTCGTCACCACCACGCCCCGGCGCGATCAGGGGCCGGCCGTGCGCGTCGTCAGGCGCGTACCGGCCGCGCCGGTCCGCGCGCCCCGCCCGGCACCGATGCGCGAGGCGATCGTGGCGGCATCGGCAAACACGCCGCTGCAATCCGCCGGGGTCGCCCGGCCTGGAGCGACCGGCCGCACGCCCTTTCTCCCCCGCGCGCCTCCGCTCGCCGCCTGATCGCCCGCGCCTGTCATCGGATCGGGCGCGATGGATCAATCGAGGTCGATGAAGGAGAAGGCGGATGCGTAGAGGAGAGCGTCCCCCGACATGGTTCGCGCCGGCCGTGTGGAGCGGACTGGCGGCAGCCGGCGCGCTGCTGGCGCTGGTGGCGAGCATGGGCGAATGAAGGAAATTCGGCAGATGAAGGAGCGCAAATGCCCCATGCCACCCCGCTGATCGCCACGATCGTCGTCGGGCTGTTCGTCGCCTTCGTGCTCGGGGCGCTGGCGCAGAAGCTCAGGATCTCGCCGATCGCCGGCTATCTGCTCGCCGGCGTGGTGGTCGGGCCGTTCACGCCCGGCTTCGTCGCGCATGGCGGGGCCGCCAACGAACTGGCGGAGATCGGCGTGATCCTGCTGATGTTCGGCGTCGGCCTGCATTTCTCGCTGCGGGACCTGATGGCGGTGCGCCGGATCGCGCTGCCGGGCGCGGTGGGTCAGATCGCCGCGGCGACGCTGATGGGCATGGGGCTGGCGCACCTGCTCGGCTGGTCGCTGCTGGGCGGCTTCGTCTTCGGCCTCGCCTTGTCGGTCGCGAGCACGGTGGTGCTGCTGCGCGCGCTCCAGGCGCATAACCTGGTCGAGACGGAGCGGGGGCGGATCGCGGTCGGCTGGCTGATCGTCGAGGATCTGGCCATGGTGCTGGCGCTGGTGATGCTGCCGGTGCTGGCTGATATCGGCAAGGGGCAGGCGGGCACGGCGGAGATCGTCCGCGCGCTCGGCCTGACGCTGCTCAAGGTGGGTGGCTTCGTGGCGATGATGCTGCTGGTCGGGCGGCGGGTGATCCCGGCCGTGCTGCACTGGGTCGTCCACACCGGCTCGCGAGAGCTGTTCCGGCTGGCGGTGCTGGCGATCGCGCTGGGGGTCGCGTTCGGCGCGGCGATGGCGTTCGGCGTGTCCTTCGCGCTGGGCGCCTTCTTCGCCGGCATGATCCTGGGCGAAACGCCGCTCAGCCGGCGCGCGACGGAGGAAACGCTGCCGCTGCGCGACGCCTTTGCGGTGCTGTTCTTTGTGTCGGTCGGGATGCTGTTCAACCCGCAGGTGGTGGTGCAGCAGCCGCTGCCGCTGCTCGCCACGGTCGCGATCATCGTGGTCGGCAAGTCGCTGGTCGCCTGGCTGATCGTGCGCGCCTTCGGCCACCCCAACCGCACCGCGCTGACCATCGCCGGCAGTCTGGCGCAGATCGGCGAGTTCTCGTTCATCCTGGCGACGCTGGGCGGGCAGCTCGGCCTGTTGCCGGACACGGGCCGCGACCTGATCCTGGCGGGCGCGATCCTGTCGATCTTCCTCAACCCGTTCCTGTTCTCGTTCGCGGCCGGCAGCAAGGAGGCCGACGAGAAGGTCCCGTCCGTCGCCAAGGAGCCGCCATCAGGCCACACCGTGCTGATCGGCTATGGCCGGGTCGGCCGGCTGATCGCGGAAGCGTTCGGGGATGAGCGCGATCGCCTGACCGTGATCGACGAGGCGAAGGACCCGGCCGCCCGCGCCGAAGGGGACGGCATCAGCGTCGTGCGCGCAAATGCGCTGGACGATGGCGCGCTGGAACGGGCCGGCATCATGGCCGCCCGCACGCTGCTGATCGCGGTGCCCGAAGGGTATGAGGGCGGTGCGATCTACCAGCGGGCACGGGCGAAGAACCCGACGCTCCACATCATCGCCCGCGCCCATTCGCAAGGGGAGGTCGACCATCTCGAAGGGCTGGGCATGGCCGACGTGGTGATGGGCGAACGCGAGATCGCCCGGCGCATGATGGCCTTCGCCCGGGCGCAGGAATAGGTTGTGGTTCGCTTGGGGCCAGGCCGGAGGATGGTCGTCATCCTGCGCCGAGCGCTCGCAGTCGTCCCGGTTGGGATGGTGAAGCGGGAATCTCCGACTTTGGGCGTTAGCGGACATCCCGGTCGTGGTGGAGGGACCCCCCGTCCTTGTTGCTCCGACCCGCAGGAATATGCGGGTTTGAGGCAGTCCTCCAGACGTGATGCTCGTACGGTGCCCACAAGAGGCTTGTGGTAGATAAGTGGACGTAATTAGCTGTTACCCAGCCGCGGAGTGATGAATAGCTCATAGAGAGACGGCCAGTCATACAAGCACGACCAGAAGCGGTCCGACGCAAAGCCGTGGGTTCTGAGCGAGAGATTGGCGACTGTTGCGACCAGCTTTCCCGTCTGCCTACGGCGAACGATGAAGTCGTTCTGGTAGACTACATTGAAGCCTGTGGGCGCCTTTCCGGCATCAACTTCCTGTGAGACGAACGCAAAAGCTTCGGTTCCAAAGACTTTAGGCCAGTCGTTGTTCGCCTTGCGCTCGAGCGCGTTGGCTTTCGTGAAGTCAGACCATCCGGTTTTATCGTGCACCGCAACGGCCGCCACTTTCTGGCATTGGTCATATCCGAGCCTTGTGTCTCCGCAACCGGCCAGCAGCGTTGCGGCGACGATTGTCGCGGTCACGGCGCGCGCTGCTCTTCTCATGTGCTGAGCATATCCGATCCCTAATGGAGTGGAGAGAGGACAAGGCGCTGTTCAAGGGTAGACAGCACAGCCTCATACCGAGTGCGCCAGTAATGCGATCGCATGCCTTTGACACACCGTGGATGCACGCGGATCTCGTCGGCTCCGTCGAGCACACTAGGGATCACCCCGCGTTCCAGCCGCGCTCGGATCGCTCTCTCTCGCGGATAGTAACGTTTAAGCCAGCGGTCGCTGACGGACTCGGTGCTCCGTCCGTTGCAGCCGTCCTCAACACGCATCATCGCTCCTAGATCAGCAAGTGATCGGTAAAGGGCGAGATTGCTGCCTTCGGTATAGATCGGCTCGATGGCAGGAGTAGCCGCGCAACCTGCAGCGGAGATGACGATTGACAGAAAGAGAAGGTGTCGCAGCATGGTTGAGAGATCGGCCGGTCGGGACCTTAGCGTCAACGTTTATTCGTCGTTCGAGCAGAAATGCTAATCGCGGCGGATGAACCCTCTGCCATAGTTGCTTTGAGCCGCGGAAAAGCGCTGGTTTGATGCGGCCTTTCGAGCACTATGCCCGCATGCAGGGCGTGCGACAGGCGATACCTGAGCCTGAATGTCCGGTGTGGGCGTTAGCGGACATTCCCGGAAACGAACGGCGGGCGAGACGGCCGGAGCCGTCCCGCAAACGATCTAATTTCGGGAAAGCTCAGGGCTTCCCGGAACGTCTAGCCTCAGGACTCACAACGAGGTAGCCAGACCGCGCCGCCATGTCCGGGTAGGTGCTGGACGGTGCGGAGGCCATTGCAGTCGACCTACCGTAAGATCATCCTGGGCCCATGCGACAGAAACGGCTTTCAGCGTTCACCATAGGGCTTTGCATCATCCTGGCCGGGTGTGCCACCGATGCTCGCGAAAGCGCCCGGCAGACGGAGGGCATGCAGCGAATACATGCCCTTCTGGAGTCAATTCCCCCTCCGGAACCCGGCAACCCATGGGGCAACCAATACTGGCAGACGAGTGACGCGGAGCTGTATGGCTACCTTCTTGAATATGGCTCCTTTGCGCAGGTTCAGGGTAAATGCGAAGGGTTGGGACGCTCCGAAACGGAAGCCCGCCAGAGCGCTGATCGACATCGTGAGCAGATCATTCGTGACCGGCTTGTCGCGAAGGCGGGTGAGAGTGCGGTAGGCGATAAGGTTGTGCCATCACCTTCGCCGACGTGTGCGACCGCTGCGCGCCCTGCTGACTATCGCGAGCGATACGAGCGTGTCCTGCGCGAGTTGGAGACCCGCTTGGGCGTGGTGCCGTAGACCACATCCGACCCAGACGGACTACTCGCAAAACCGGTCCCGATTGGGAACGGCGTTCGGGAGGACTGGCGGCAGCAAGCCGCGTCGCGCGCAAAGAGGCTGCCGCTTTCCCGAAATCTGTTCCCGATTGCCTTTTCCCGAAACTGCCCGTTCGACATGGAAAAACGGGACGCTCAAACGTGCCCCGATCGCCAGATAAACGGCCGGTTTCTTGGCAATCGGGAACCGGCCTTCGCACGCCGGGTGACAGGGCCAGAAAACCCGATCGCTCCGTTCGCCCTCAATCCAGGCATTGCCGTTCGGTCAGGGCCTTCCCGCCTCCCCCGCTTTACCGTCTTAGCCGTAGCGTCGCGCCGATCACGCGCGGGTCACTGGGGGTGCCGAGGATCAGGCCCGAATTGCCCGCCTGGATCGTCAGGTTCTGGATGTAATTCGCATCCAGCAGGTTGCGGGCGAACACCGCCACCTCCAGCCCGTCGCCGAAGCGATAGCCCAGGCTGGCGTTGGTCAGGTTGTAGCCCCGAATGTACGTGAACCGCGACAGGCTGGGGTCGCCGTTGAAGCCGCTGCGCGAGGCGGTGTCGACATGGACGAACACCGACCCCGCGCCGACCGGCCGCGCATAATCGACCCCCGCCGTCACCGACCAGCGCGGCAGGGAGGCGAGGCGCCGGCCGGTCAGGTCGCAGGCCGCGGTCGCCGCGGTCTGCCGCTCCAGCGGGCAGGGGCCGGCCGGATAGTCGCTATACTCGCCATCGGCATAGGCGAGCCCGGCGCGCGCGGTCAGGCCCGGCAGGATCAGCGCGGTCAGGTCCGCTTCCGCGCCCTTCACCGTCACCCGGGGAATGTTGGACAGATAGCCGCGCAGGGCGACCGTCTGCGCGCTGTCGACGATCGTCGCCTGAAAGTCGGTGACGCGGGTATGATAGACGTCGGCGTTGAGGATCAGGCGCCGGTCGAACAGCCGCGTCTTCACGCCCGCTTCCCAAGTCGTGTTGCGCTCCGGCCGCACCACCGCGGTCGCCAGGACCGGCCGGTTCTGCGCGTCGAGCGGCAGGCCCGACATGTTGATCCCGCCCGACTTGAAGCCGCGGGCATAGCTGACATAGCCGAGTACGCCGTCGGTCGCCTGCCAGGCGATGTTCGCCCGCCCCGACAGGCTGCCGTCGCTGTCATGCGCCCCATAGCTTTGCGGGCGCAGCACGGACAGTTTCGCGTTGGTCAGCGCCGCGCTGGTCGTCGCCAGCCCGCCCGACACGCTCGTGTCGTAATAGCCGTCCTTGTCCTCGTGCGTGTAGCGCAGGCCGCCCGTCACGGTGACCCGGTCGACCACGCGCCAGTTTACCTCGCCGAACGCGGCATAGCTCCGGGTGCGGAAATCGGTGCGCCCGTCCTGGGCATAGCCGTCGAGCAGGTTTGCCGGCACGGGTGTGTTCGCCGCGCCGGTGGTCGGCCCGATCAGCCAATAGGCCGCGGTCGGCCCGTAGATGCTGATCGGCCGGCCGACGATCTTCTGCCGGAACCCGTACAGCCCGACCACATAGCTCAGCGGCCCCGTGCCGTTGGAGGCCAGCCGCAGTTCCTGGCTGTATTGGTCCTGGCGCGAGGGGATGTGCTGCGACAGCTGGATCGGCACGCCGATATAATCGCGGTCGTTCTCCGCGTCCCAGTTCCAGAAGCGCCAGGCGGATACCGAGGTGATCGTGCCGAAGCCGATGTTCCAGTCGGTGATCGCCTCCACACCGCCCTCGTTGGTGTCGGCGTTCAGCGGCCCGTCGATATCGGTGATGCGGTCATAGGGATTGGTGCTGGGCACGCGATAGCCCAGGCCGGCCGACAGCGCCGGATATTGCCGCGCCGCGGGCCTGAGGCTCTGTCCGACACGCAGATAGACCTGGGTGCAGCATTCGGCCTGGAAATTGGTGAAGTCGGCGATCAGCCGCGTCTGCAACGCGTTGCCGGGTCTGAACAGCAGCTGCCCGCGCACCGCCTGCGTCCCGACCTTGTTATGGTCGCGCCCGTCACGGATATTGTCGATGACGCCGTCGCGCCGTGTCGACACGCCCGAGATGCGATAAGCGACCGTGTCGCTGATCGGCCCCGACGCCCAGCCGCGTGCCTGGAGGAAGTTGAAACCGCCATAGCTCAGCTCGGCGAACCCTTCCGGGGTGAAGGTCGGCGCGCGGCTGGTGATGTTGATCGCGCCGGCGGTGGTGTTCTTGCCGAACAGCGTGCCCTGCGGCCCGCGCAGCTCCTCCACCTGCTCGATATCGGCGAAATCGAACGCGGCCGTGGCGGGGCGGGCGTGATACACCTGGTCGACATAGAAGCCGACGCCCGGCTCCAGCCCGTCATTGGCCTGGCTGACCGCGACGACGCTGGAGCCGAGCCCGCGAATGGTGAAGGCGGTGTTGCGCGGATTGGCGGAGCTGTAGTTCAGGCTGGGGATCAGCGTGGTCAGCCCCTGCGTGTTCACGGTGTAGCTCTGGTCCAGCAGGTTGCCGCCGACAACGGACAGCGACCCCGGCACCGATTGCGCGTCCTCCGCCCGCCGGCGCGCGGTGACGATGACGTCGGGCAGGCCGCCCCCCTGATCCTGCGCCCCATCCTGAGCTGGCCCGGTTGCGGGCACGGCATCGACCGATTGCGCCCGGCCGGGCCCCGCGACGAGCAGCCCCGCCGCCAGCGCCAGCGATGTCGACCTGATCCCCATGGCTGAGTTCCCCCTGTTGCCGGGGCGGTCATGCACTATATCCGTTCCGACACAATATCCGGTCGGATATAATCAGTCGGCAAGTTACGCGGATGGCTGGGTGGATGGCTGGGTGGATGGCTGGGCGGGCGCAGGCGTTTCGCGCAGGGCCCCGGTCAGCCGCTGATAGGCGGGGTGTTCCGCGACATGCGCCGCCTCGACCTCCAATTCGCGATACGCGGCCAGCATCGCCCGGCCGGTATCCGTCAGGCGCGCGCCGCCCTGCTTGCCGCCTCCCGGCGCGGTATCGACCAGCCGCTCGGCGAAGCAGCGGTTCATCTCGTCCACCAGCACCCAGGCGCGGCGATAGCTCATGCCCAGCGCCCGGCCCGCGGCGGAGATCGACCCGTCGCGTCCGATCGCCTCCAGCAGGTCTGCCTTGCCGGGCCCGAGCGCGAACCCGTCGCCGCAGACCAGCTGGATCTTGAGCTTGAGCGCCCCCAGCTTCACGTCACTTGCCGATCAGGACGTCGCTCGCCTTGACCACCACCGTGACCTGGTCCCCCTCGGCCAGCGCCAGGTCGGCGATCGCCTCCTCCGTGATGCTCGACGTGACGACCACGCCGTTGCCGATATCGACCTTGACCGTCCCGTTCACCGCGCCCGGCGTGATCGACACGATGCGGCCGGGGATCTGGTTGCGCGCGCTGAGCTTCATGGTTCGTGTCCTCCTGCGGCCGGGATAGCATGTCTGCCCGGCCGCATGACAGCATCGGCCGAACAGGACCCGTAAAACGGCTGGCGCAACATGGATCAAAAGCGGGTGCCGGATCGCTGAGCCTTTCGGAACCATGGACCGGGGATCAGGGATGCACGCAAGCACCATGAAGGCGGCGGACGTCTTCACCAAGCTCGACGTCGAGCTGAAGCCCGACCCCTCGCGCACCGTCATCCGCCCGTTCAGCTTCGGCTATCCGTCCGCCTTTGCCGAGGGGCGGCCGACACGGGCGCAGGCAGTGGCTGCGCGCGTCATGGCGCTGGACGAGCCGATGCGCGACCGGATGCGCTGCCTGATGGACGAAGCGATGAACGGGCGGCACCGCAAGGCCGACCGGGTCTTCCTGCGCCGGTTCGAGGAGGTGAAGGGCGACCTGGGCGTCGAGGTTACCGCCGAGTGCGATCGCTTGCTGATCG
>CAKTFL010000028.1 GCA_934555855.1 uncultured Sphingomonas sp.
CATGGTCGAGACCATCTCGCCGCGGATGTCGACTGCCGAGTCGACCGGAGCGACGGGGAAATAGCCGCCCTTGGCGCGGGGACGATGGGCAAGGTTGCCGCCCTCGTAATCGCGGCCGGTGTTGGTCGGCAGCTCGACATCGTCGATCTTGAAATAGCTCTGGTTGTAGCTGGTGTCGAACTTCACGTCGTCAAACATGAAGAACTCGGCCTCGGGACCGACATACACGGTGTCGCCGATGCCGGTGCTCTTCACATAGGCTTCGGCGCGCTTCGCGGTGGAGCGGGGATCACGGGCGTAGAGCTCGCCGGTCGAGGGCTCGACCACGTCGCAGAACACGATCAGCATCGGCGTCGCCGAGAAGGGGTCGGTGTAGACCGCGTCCAGATCCGGCTTCAGGATCATGTCCGACTCGTTGATCGCCTTCCACCCCTCGATCGAGGAGCCGTCGAACATCAGGCCGTCGGTCAGCTCGTCCTCGCCCAGGATCGAGGCGACCATGGTCAGGTGCTGCCACTTGCCCTTGGGGTCGGTGAAACGCAGGTCGACCCACTCGATCTCCTGCTCCGTGATCATCTTGAGAACGTCTGCGGCCGTATTCGCCATTGTGATGTGTCCTTGATGCGCCAATGTAATTCGCCGTTCGTCCCGGGCTTTTCGAAGGACTGTTCCTCTTTCTGGCGTCGAAAGAAGGGCAGGGCCTCGACTGCGCTCGGCCCGAACGGAATAGGAGAGCGTTAGATCGCGTCCTCGTCACGTTCGCCGGTGCGGATGCGGAGCGCGCTTTCGACGGGGATGACGAAGATCTTGCCGTCGCCGATGCGCCCGGTCTGGGCGGCTCCGGCGATCGCCTCGACGGTGCGGGTCACGAGACTGTCCTCGACCACCACTTCCAGTTTCACCTTGGGCAGGAAGTCCACGACATATTCAGCACCGCGATAAAGCTCGGTATGCCCCTTCTGCCGGCCAAAGCCCTTGGCCTCCGTCACCGTGATGCCGCTAACGCCGACCTCGTGGAGTGCTTCCTTCACCTCGTCGAGCTTGAACGGCTTGATGATCGCCTCGACCTTTTTCACGTGTTCGTATCCCGCCCCGCTAGATCCCTCGCCCGTGAGGGTTCCTTGCATCGAACGTGCCAGCGTGAAGCCGGACGGGGAAGGGGGATTCTGCTGCGCGGCAGCATGTTTCTAATGCCCGCTTTTCGGGCAACGCCCGAAATCGTGCCTGTTTGACGGGCAAAGTGGGGGAAGTGGAGGCGTGAACGCATGTTCCGCGAGGGTTCTCCACTTTGCGGAGCATGAAGGGGGAAGAGAACTGCGCGGATCATGGCGGGGACGATAGGGGCGGCCGGGCGTGTAGGACAGCGCGGGGCGGCGGCCTGCCGGATCGCAACCATCCGTGATCATTGCGGTTGCCCGCCGGGCGGCGCGGATGCCGCTTGGGAGATTTGTTGCGCCAGGAACCGGGCCGTGCGGCGCCATGCCTCGTCCGTGTCGCCCCGGAAGCTGACGAACCGGGCGGCGACCCTGCGGTTGGTGGAAACGTCGATGAGCCGCGCGTTGACGTTCAGGATCAGTGTGCTGGTCTTGGATGCCTCCGCGACCAGAAGGCGGCCGGCCCCGCGCCGTTGCGCCAGGGCGAGGATGCACGTCGAGTCGGAATGGGGGCAGTTCAGGTCAAGGTCGGCCTGATTCACCAATTCGGCCCGTTGCCTGCCGTCGGCGGACAGTGACGCGGCCAGTTCCGCACCCATCAGGTCAAGTCGATGCCGATGGAGGTCCGACTGGTCCCCTACCTCTCCCGACGTATCGGCAAAGGCAATGGGTAATATCAACACCGTGATTTGCCCCGCGGCATCGGCATGGCCAAGTAACCCCAGGAGTGAGATTGTGGCCGCAACAATGGATGATCCCCTCATGTCATGTCCCTTTGCCTGCCCGGAACGTGAAGGATAGTTGAGTCGGCATTATGACCTGCATACCTGGCGTTAATTCACAGCGGGAAGGTTGCTGTTCAGTTCCGTATCACATGGCTCAAGCAGAGCCGAGGAAAAGAAAGTCATCGCCTTGCATAACACTGACAAGGTGATAGAATGTCAGCAAAGAACACTATCAGCGATAAAGTTTATCAATCAGGAGAGATGTGATGGCTAGGCTTCGCGGCGCATTGCTTGCTGGTGCATTGATGTCTGCAGCCATGACGCCATTCAGTCCCGCGTCAGCAAACGACGAGTTGCAGCAGATGCAGGCCGATCCGAACCAGTGGGTTATGCCGCTCGGCAACTACAGCAACACCCGCTACAGCGCTCTCGATCAGATAAACCGCTCCAACGTGAAGAACCTGCGCGTGGCATGGAGCTTTTCCACCGGCGTGTTGCGCGGCCATGAGGGCGGGCCGCTCGTCATCGGCAACATGATGTACGTACACACGCCGTTTCCCAACAAGGTCTTCGCGCTCGACCTGTCGAAGAGCGGAGCGATCGCCTGGTCGTACGAGCCCCGGCAGGACCCGAAGGTCATCGCGGTGATGTGCTGCGACACGGTCAACCGCGGCCTGTCATATGGCGGGGGCAAGATCTTCCTGCATCAGGCCGACACGACGCTGGTCGCGCTGGATGCCAAGAGCGGCAAGGTGGCGTGGACCGTCAAGAACGGCGATCCGACCAAGGCGGAGACCGGAACCGGAGCGCCGGTGGTGGCCGGCAACTATGTGCTGATCGGCAACAGCGGCGCCGAATACGGCGTGCGCGGCAACATGGCCGCTTATGACATGAACACCGGCAAGCTCGTCTGGCGTGCTTACTCACAGGGCCCGGACAGCGACACGCTGATCGATCCTGTCAAGACGACTCATCTGGGCAAGCCGGTGGGCAAGGATTCCGGTCTGGCCGGATGGAAGGGTGACCAATGGAAGCTGGGCGGCGGCACCGCCTGGGGCTGGACCAGCTATGACCCGTCCACCCAGACTATCTATTACGGCTCGGGCAATCCCGGAACATGGAATCCGGCGCAGCGGCCCGGTGACAATCGGTGGTCCATGACGCTGTGGGCCCGCGACCTGAAGACGGGCTCGGCCAAATGGGCCTATCAGATGACGCCCCATGACGAATGGGATTATGACGGCGTCAACGAGGTCGTGCTGATCGACCGGGAGTGGAAGGGGCAGAACCGCAAGCTGCTGGTCCATTTCGATCGCAACGGCTTCGCTTACGTCATGGACCGTACCAACGGCCAGCTGCTTGGCGCGGAAAAGTTCGATCCGGCGGTGAACTGGGCGTCGTCGATCGACATGAAGACGGGCCAGCCGGTTCGGGTCGCCGCCTATTCGACCGAGAAAACCGGGGAGGACGTGCCCACCAAGAACATCTGCCCGGCCGCTCTGGGGTCCAAGGACCAGCAGCCGGTCGCCTACAGCCCGGACACGGGCATGTTCTATGTCCCGGGCAATCATGTCTGCATGGACTATGAGCCGACCAAGGTCGCCTATGTCGCCGGGTCGCCCTATGTCGGCGCGACGCTGTCGATGTACCCGCCGAAGGGCGAGTCCAACCTGGGGCGCTTCGTCGCCTGGGACCCGATCGCGCAAAAGGTCGCCTGGGAAGTGAAGGAGCCGTTTTCCGTATGGAGCGGCCCGCTCGCGACCAAGGGCGGGATCGTCTTCTACGGCACGATGGAAGGCTATCTAAAGGCGGTGGACGCCAAGACCGGCGATGAACTCTATCGGTTCAAGACGCCGTCCGGGATTATCGGCAACGTCAACACCTACACGTACAACGGAAAGCAATATGTCGCGGTGCTGTCGGGGGTCGGCGGCTGGGCGGCGATCGGCATGGCGGCGGGCCTGACCGGGGACAATGAGGGGCTGGGGGCGGTCGGCGCGTATCGCAGCCTGTCGCAATATACCAACCTGGGCGGCACGCTGACGGTGTTCGAGGTGCCGGCCTGAGCGCAGGCCATCGGCGCAGCGTAAGAAACAGGTGATGGGGGGGACTCGTGAACAAACCTGACTGGGCCCGTGCAGCACTGCCGATTGCCGCGGCCTTCCTGGTGACCAGCATCAGCTTCGCTCAGGCGGTCGTGCCCGGTCAGGCTCAAAGCCCGGGCCAGAGTCAGGCTACGGGGGCGCCGGCGGCGGTTCCGCAGGGCGGCGGTTACGCGCAATTCAGCGGATGGAAGCGGTATCACGCCAACTGTTCGGTCTGTCACGGCCCCGACGGACTCGGCGGAACCTTTGCGCCCGCGCTGACCAACTCGCTCAAGACGCTGGATCATGACCAGTTCCTGGAAGTGGTCGTGAACGGCAAGCAGGAGGGGCAGCTGGCGATGCCGGCCTTCGGCGCCGACCCGAACGTCATGTGCTATATCGAGGATATCTACGCCTATTTGAAGGCGCGCTCGGACGGGCAGATGCCGCGTGGCAGGCCCGGCTCGGTGCCTGCCAAGCCGAAGGACTTTGCGGAGGCGGAGACCGCCTGCATGGGGAGCTGATCGTGCGCGGGTTGTGCGCCCTTGCGGTGTTTCTTGGTGTGATCGCGCAGAGCGGGCCGGCGCGGGCGCAGCCGGTCGAGGCGGTGGATCGATCGGCGTTGCGCGTGTGCGCGGACCCGTCGGCACTGCCGTTCTCCGCCCAGGACGGCCAGGGGTTCGAGAACAGGATCGCGGCGCTGCTCGCCCGCCAACTGGGTGTTCCCGTCCATTATACATGGTTTCCCAATACGATCGGCTTCTACCGGCGGACGCTGAACGCCCGGCGGTGCGACATCGTGATCGGCGCCCCCGCCGGCATGGAGATGGCGGCGACGACCCAGCCCTATTACCGCTCGACCTTCGCCATCGTGACCCGGGCGGGCGACCATCTGTCGATCGCGCGGCTCGGCGATCCGGCGTTGCGGGGAAAGCGGGTGGGGGTGCAGGCGCGCACGCCCGCCGCCGACCTGATCGCGCGACAGGGCCTGATCGACAACATCCGCTCCTATGACCTGCTGGTGGACAGCCGCGTCACCTCGGTCGGCGGACAGATGCTGGACGACCTGGCCGCGAACCGGATCGATGCCGCCGTGCTGTGGGGGCCGGTCGCCGCCTATCAAGTGGGACGGCATCCGGGCCTGTATGCCGTCACGTTGCTGGGCGAGGCGGAGGACGGCGTGCCGCTTGCCTATGACATCGCTATGGCCGTGCGGAACGGGGAGCCGCAATGGCGCGCGCGGATCGACCGCTTCATCACAGACCAGCGGGCGCAGATCCGCGAGATACTGGTCGCCGCGGCCGTTCCCCTTCAGCCGGCAAGGGAGGCGAGGCGATGATGCTGACGACGATGCTGATGCTTCAGGCGTCGCTGACGATGCCGGCCACCCGTCCGGGAGATTACCCGACCGACGCCCGCGCCGACTATGTCATGGGGTGCATGGCCGCCAACGGCCAGACGCGCGAGATGCTCCAGCGCTGCTCGTGCAGCATCGACGCGATCGCGTCGGCAATCTCGTACCAGGAATATGAGCGCGCCGAAACGGTGCTGGGGATGCGCGGGGTGACGGGGCAGCGTGCGTCCCTCTTCAACGAGGTGCCGCTGCTGCGTGCCGCCGTCCAGCATCTTCGCGAGGCGCAGGTCGAGGCCGATTTCCGATGCTTTTGAGCAGCGAGGTAGGTGATGGTTGATTTCGGAAAGGCGATGGTCGCGGTCGCGGTCGCCGCGTTCGCGGTGCTGGGCGCGGCCGTGGGTGGGCCGCTGGCGAGGCCGGTCACGGCGAGTCCTCCGCCCGACGCGGCCGCGGGCAAGGCGATCTTCGCACGGTGCGCGATCTGCCATTCGGTGGCAGCGGGCCAGAACAAGATCGGACCCAGCCTGGCGGGCGTGGTGGGCCGCAAGGCGGCGGGCGTTCCGAACTTCAACTATTCGCCGGCGATGAAGGCGTCCAACCTGACATGGACGCCGGACAACCTGGATGCCTATCTGTCCAACCCGCGTGCGAAGGTGCCCGGCAACAAGATGATCTTCGCCGGCCTCACCAAGCCCGCGGACCGGGCGAACGTCATAGCCTATCTTTCCCATCCGCAATGATGGCGGGCGCAGTCCTGTACCTGCTGGCTACCATCACTCAGGCCGATCCCGCCGCCACTGCCGGCTGGCCATGTTCCTCGCCCCCGCCTGCCCCGTCGACGCTCGCGGCGGCATGGCCGGGCGTGCGGGGCGGGGGTGACTGGCGCAGCGATGCGACTGTCGCCGCGCTGGTCGGCGACATCGCGCCACGCAACGTGCCGCAAGAAGAGGCGGTGGCCCGCATCCGGGCCTTTGCCAGCGGCAATCCGAAGCGGGCCGCGGCCATGCCGAGGGTCGCCGCCGGGCTGGTGGATATGATCGGGTCGGAACAGCAACTGATCGTCACCGGCATCCGCCGCTTCAACGCCCGACAGGCGGTCCTCGCGAACCATATCGAGCAGGGATATGCCCGCGGCGACAAGCAGCGCGACGCCGTGCCCGCCGGGAACGGTCCCGATGCAGCAGAGGAGCAGATCGATTGGGATACGCGCATCTTCGAGGATCGCCAGCGGCTCCTGCCGGTGATGTGCAAGCTGCCCTCCATGCTGGTCGAGCGACTGACGGTGCTGGTCGCGGCCGCGAGGGAAAGCGCGCGCTGATCGCGGCGTTCGCGTTGATGCTGCCCGCCTGTTCAGCCGGTGACGGCCAGGCGACAGGCGGCGCGGCGGCCGGACCTGCCTATCTGGTTTACGCAACCAACGAGCGGTCCGGCGATATCAGCGTCATCGATCCGGACAAGCGCGCCGAAGTGGGCCGCATTCCGATCGGAAAGCGTCCGCGCGGGCTGGTGGCGAGCCCCGATGGCAAGCTGCTCTATGTCGCGGTGAGCGGCTCCCCCATCGGCGGCCCGGGGGTCGATGAGTCGACCTTGCCGCCGGCCGACAAGGCGGCGGACGGCATTGCCGTAATCGAGATCGCGTCCCGCAAGGTCCTGCGGACGCTGCGCGGCATCTCCGATCCCGAGCAGCTTGCGATCACGGCGGACGGACGCCGCCTTTACGTTGCCAGCGAGGATACCGGCCAGCTGATCGTCATCGATACGAGCGGCAACACGGTAACGGCCCTGCCGGTCGGGGACGAGCCCGAAGGGGTGGCGATCTCGCCGGACGGCACGGTCGTGCTCGCGACCTCGGAGGCGGATCACAGCGTCGCGATCGTGCGCGGGGGCGACCGGCCGCGAGTGGCGGGCCGGGTCATCGTCGGCGAACGGCCGCGTAACGCGGGGTTCGTCGGCAACGATCGCGCGCTGGTGCCCGGCGAGTTCGACGCCACCCTGACCCTGGTCGATTATGCGGGCGCAAAGCCGCTACGCACCATCAGGCTGCCGGCAAGCGAGCGTCCGATGGGCATGGCGGTCGCCCCGACGGGGATCGCCTATGTCACCACGGGGCGAGGCGGGAAGCTGTACCGCATCGATCCGCGCGATGCCGCCGTCAGCAACCCGGTCGTCGGGTCGGTCGCGGTGGGCGAGCGGCCCTGGGGAGTGACCCTGTCGCCGGACGGCAAGTACGCCTTCACCGCCAATGGTCCCGGAAACGACGTGTCGATGGTCGACCTCCGCACCATGCGCCTGACGGGACGGGTGCCGACAGGGGGCGGACCATGGGGCGTCCTTGCCGTGCCGACGGAACGCTGATCCGGGAGCTCGGCGTGGGTCATCCCGCGTCCGCCTCCACCTCTCCGTTCGGGGCGGGCGCGAACTCGGTGGCTCGGGTCTGCGGCACGGGCTCGCCGCGTCGGTGAAGCCGCTGCACCGCGCCGAAGGCCGTTCCGCTCAGCCCGGCGCCGCCGGCATCGGCATGGGCGAGGATGTCCGCCTGCATCTTGGGGTCCCAGAAATGCCAGAGATGGTCATGAGTCGCCGCGACGCCGTTTCCGGGTTGCTGCGCGTCGAACTCGGCCGCGATCTGGTTGGCCATGCGGACGAGCTTGCCGAGCCGCGCGCTCATTCCGCCGCCGTCTGTTCGGCGATCCGGCGCGAGCGGCGGGTGAGGGCGCCATAATCCTCCTGCCAGTCAGACGGGCCGTTGGACTTCGCGACCTGCACCGCCGTTACCTTGTATTCGGGGCAGTTGGTCGCCCAGTCGCTGTTGTCGGTCGTGACAACATTGGCCTGCGTCGTCGGGTGGTGGAAGGTGGTGTAGACGACGCCCGGCGCGACCCGGTCGGTCACCAGCGCGCGCAGCGTCGTCTCGCCCGAGCGGCTAGCGATCTTCACCCAGTCGCCATCCGCCAGCCCCCTGTTCTCGGCATCGGAAGGGTGGATCTCCAGCCGGTCCTCGTCGTGCCAGCGGCTGTTCTCGGTCCGTCGGGTCTGCGCGCCGACATTATACTGGCTGAGGATGCGGCCCGTCGTGAGCAGCAGGGGAAAGCGCGGGCCGGTCTTTTCCAGCGTCGCGATATAGCCGGTGCGGATGAACTTGCCCTTGCCCCGGACGAAGCCGTCGATGTGCATCACCGGCGTCCCCGCCGGTGCCTTTCCGTTGCAGGGCCACTGCACCGAGCCGAGCTCGTCGAGCACGGCATAGGAAACGCCGGCGAAGCTGGGCGTCAGCGCGGCGATCTCGTCCATGATCTCCGACGGGTGCGCGTATTGCCAGTCGAGGCCGAGCTCCCGGGCCAGCAGTTGCGTCACTTCCCAGTCGCCGAACCCGTTCAGCGGGCTCATGACCTTTCGCACCCGCTGGATGCGGCGTTCGGCATTGGTGAAGGTGCCGTCCTTTTCGAGAAAGGTGGAGCCCGGCAGGAAGACGTGCGCGTAGCTGGCGGTCTCGTTCAGGAACAGGTCCTGCACGACGACGCATTCCATCGCGGCGAGCCCGGCCGAGACGTGGCGGGTGTCGGGATCGGATTGCAGAATGTCCTCGCCCTGGATGTAGATGCCCTTGAACTCGCCCTCGACGGCGGCGTCGAGCATGTTGGGGATCCGCAGGCCCGGCGCGTCGTCGAGCTCCGCGCCCCACACGTCGCGGAACATGGCGCGCGCGTCCGCGTCGGAAACGTGGCGGTAGCCGGACAGCTCATGGGGGAAGCTGCCCATGTCGCAGGCGCCCTGGACATTGTTCTGGCCCCTGAGCGGATTTACCCCGACGCCCGGCCGGCCGATATTGCCGGTCGCCATGGCGAGGTTGGCGATCGCCATCACCGTGGTCGACCCCTGGCTGTGTTCGGTGACGCCCAAGCCGTAATAGATGGCCGCATTGCCGCCCGTCGCGTACAGGCGCGCGGCGGCGCGGATCTCGGTCGCGGGCACGGTGGTCAGCTGCTCGATCGCCTCGGGCGCGTGGCGCGGGTCGGCGACGAACTCGGCCCAGTCCTGATATTCCTCCCAGTCGCACCGCTCGCGGATGAACGCTTGGTCGGTTAGCCCCTCGGTCACGATGACATGCGCCATGGCGGTGAGGACGGCGACGTTGGTGCCGGGGCGCAGCGGCAGGTGGTGTTCGGCCTCGATATGCGGGGTGCGGACGATGTCGGTGCGGCGCGGGTCGATCACGATCAGCTTCGCCCCCTGGCGAAGCCGCCGCTTCATCCGGCTGGCGAAGACGGGATGGCCATCGGTCGGGTTCGCGCCGATGATGACGACCACGTCCGCCGCGGCGACACTGTCGAAATCCTGCGTGCCGGCCGAGGTGCCGAAGGTGCTTTTCAGCCCGTAGCCGGTCGGCGAGTGGCACACCCGCGCGCAGGTATCGACATTGTTGTTGCGAAAACCCGCGCGCACCAGCTTCTGCACCAGGAAGGTTTCCTCATTGGTGCAGCGGGAGGAAGTGATGCCGCCGATCGAGCGCTGTCCATACTTCGCCTGAATGCGGCGGAACTCGGAGGCGGTGTGCGCGATCGCCTCGTCCCAGCTTACCTCCCGCCAGGGCTGGTCGATGCCGGCGCGGATCATGGGGTTGAGAATGCGGTCGCGGTGCTGGGCATAGCCCCAGGCGAAGCGGCCCTTGACGCAGCTATGGCCGCGATTGGCCACGGCACCATTCGCACCAGCTCCTCGCCGCGCAGCTCCGCCCGAAAGGCGCAGCCGACGCCGCAATAGGCGCAGGTGGTGACGACGGAGCGATCCGGTGTGCCGATCTCCACCACCTTCTTCTCGGTGAGCGTTGCGGTGGGGCATGCCTGGACACAGGCGCCGCAGGACACGCATTCGGAGGAGAAGAAGGGCTCGGCCTGGCTCGGCGACACCTTCGACCCGAAGCCGCGGCCGGCGATGGTCAGCGCGAGCGTGCCCTGAACCTCGTCGCACGCGCGCACGCAGCGCGAACAGACGATGCATTTCGAGGGATCGAAGTCGAAATAAGGGTTGGACTGGTCCTTGGCCTGGCCGAGATGGTTCTGGCCGTTCTCGCCATAGCGTACCTCGCGCAGGCCGACTGCACCCGCCATGTCCTGCAACTCGCAATCGCCATTGGCGGCGCAGGTGAGGCAGTCGAGCGGGTGGTCGGAGATGTAGAGCTCCATCACCCCGCGCCGCAGCTTCTTCAGCCGGCTGGTCTGGGTGTGGACGACCATCCCCTGGGCAACGGGCGTGGTGCAGGAGGCGGGGGTGCCGGCGCGACCCTCGACCTCGACCAGGCACAGGCGGCAGGAGCCGAAGCCATTCAGCATGTCGGTCGCGCACAGCTTGGGGATGCTCGTGCCCATCAGGGCGGCGGCGCGCATGATCGAGGTGCCCGGCGGTACCGTCACCGGCCGGCCGTCGATGGTCAGCGTCGTCGTCGCCTCGCCGTGAAGCGGCGGCGGCGTTCCGAGATCGATCTGTCCGGTCCAGGCCATGCGATCTACTCCGCCGCAACCGCGAGCGGCGCGCGCCCGCCGAAATCCTCGGGAAAATGCCGGATCGCGCTGATGACCGGATAGGGCGTGAACCCGCCCAGCGCGCAGAGCGATCCGAACTTCATCGTCTCCGCCAGGTCGGCAATGATCGCCAACTGGCGCGCGGGCTCCACCCCGGCGATCAGCCGGTCCATGGTCTCCATCCCGCGCACGGCCCCGATCCGGCAGGGAGTGCATTTGCCGCAGCTCTCGACCGCGCAGAACGCGAAGGCGAAGCGGGCCATGCGCGCCATGTCCACCGTATCGTCGAACACGGTGATCCCGGCATGGCCGATC
>CAKTFL010000029.1 GCA_934555855.1 uncultured Sphingomonas sp.
GAACTGGGTGGGCAGACCTTTTTCGACTTCCTTCCGGGCGCGCTGAAGGGATTTGGCGTACAGGCAAACGTGACCTATCTCGACGGCAAGAACCGTTACCCGGCTGCACTGTCGGCAACGGGCGCCACGCCGGCCGATCCGCCGCTGGTCAACATCCCCAATGTGTCGAAATGGACCTACAACGCCGCGCTTTTTTACGAGCGGGGCGGCATCACGTCACGCCTGTCCTATAACGACCGCTCGCCCTACGTGACCGGCTCGTTCATCGATGCGAACGGCGTGTATGTCGGCGAGGGCGTACGCAGGACCGTTCGGCTGGACTATTCGCTCAGCTGGAATCCCATCCCGGAGGTGACGCTGACCTTGGACGCGACGAACCTGCTCGCGAAGCCGTTCCGCAGCTATTATCAATATGGCGCAGACCGGATCTACGCTCGCGATATACGTGAAGAGGGTCGATATTTCGGCCTCGGCTCACGGTTCCGCTTCTGACGGCGGTAGACGGGACGGACCGGCTGACGGCCGGGCCGTCCCGTCATTCTGAGTCCGGGCGACGCTGATCCGCGAGGAAGGCTCGACGTTCGCGAGGGCGATGGCGAACTACTTTCTTGTGGGCGACGGGGTCGCGAGCGGATAGGAAGCCGCCGTTTACAGGTGGGAAGGCATCCGGGGGATGCCCAGGAGTGATGACCAGAGAAGAGCTTGAGGCGGAAGTCACCCGGTTGCGTGCGGCAATGGCCGAAGCCGGGATCTCCGCACGGCGTGTCAGCGACCGCCAGGCAGTACGAGACGACCAGCACCGTACCGAACTGGCCGAGAGCCGTGCCCAGATCGACGAGGCCGACCGGCGCGCCGAAATCGCCCGATCGGATGCGACCGACGCTGCGCGCGAGCATCGACGCGAGATGGCCGGCGCGGCCGCGGATCTGTCCGCGTCGCACGATCTGCTCGGGGAACTGGAACGCAGCCGCACGGCGCTTGCCCTGAGCGAGGCCCGGCAGCGCGCCATTTTCGACAGCGCGATCGATTTCGCCATGGTCGTCACCGATCCTGCCGGCATCGTGACCGACTGGAACCCCGGGGCGGAATACATCATGGGGTGGACAGCCGCGGAAATGCGCGGACACGACGCGACACGCTTCTTCACGCCCGAGGACCGGGCGAGAGGACGCGTACAAGAAGAGATGCTACTTACGCTGCAAAACGGCCGGGCGACGGATGAGCGCTGGCATCTGCACAAGAGCGGGGAGCGCTTCTGGGCCTCGGGCGAGATGCTGCCCCTGTTCAGCGACAGCGGCGACCATTTCGGCTTCGTGAAGATCCTGCGGGACCGCACGAAGGAGCATGTCGCCGGCGCGGCACTCCGCAAGGCCCGTGACCGCTTCCAAACGATCGTGGACACGATCGACGCCGCCTTTGCGATCGTGGAGGTGAAATTCGACGAACACGACCGCCCGGTCGACTATCGCTTTCTCGAAGCCAATCCCGCCTTTGAGCGTCAGTCGGGGGTCGATCTGCGCGGCAAGTGGGTCACCGAGTTCGCCCCGGACCTGGAACGCTTCTGGTTCGAGACCTATGGCCATGTCGCCAGGACCGGCCAACCGACCAGCTTCGAGAATTACGCGGAGGCGTTCGGGCGCTGGTTCGACGTGCGCGCCGTGCGGGTCGGGGACCCTGCCGATCGGCAGATCGCGATCTTCTTCAACGACGTGACCGCGCGCCGCGAGGCGGAGGAACGCCTCCGTGTCAGCGAAGCGCTGGCGAATGAGAATGTGGAGCGGGTACAGCTGGCGCTTGCCGCCGGCGCGATCATCGGCACCTGGCTCTGGGATCTGCCCAGCGACCAGTTCACCGTCGATGAAGGCTTCGCCCGCACCTTCGACCTCGATCCGGCGCTGGGCCGCGCCGGTATCCCGCTCGCGCGGATCGTCGCCCCCGTTCACCCCGACGATCAGGAGGGCCTGGCGGCGGCGATCGGCGAGGCGATCGCGCGGGGTGGCGCCTATGCCCATCAATATCGGGTGCGGCGCGCCGATGGCCAGTATTACTGGATCGAGGCGAACGGGCGCGTCGATCACGCCCCCGACGGCACGCCGCTGAGCTTCCCGGGCGTTCTCATCGATGTGGAGGAGCGGCGCGCGGTCGAGGCGGAACGTGACCGCGCGAACGCAGCGCTGCGCGCCCTCAACGGCACCCTGGAGCAGCGCGTCGCGGAGCGCACTGCCGAGTTGATGGATGCCGAAGAAAAGCTGAGGCAATCCCAGAAGATGGAGGCCGTCGGCCAGCTCACCGGCGGCCTCGCGCACGACTTCAACAACCTGCTGACCGGCATCACCGGCAGCCTGGAGATGATGACGATACGCATCGGCCAGGGGCGCATGGGCGATGTCGAGAAGTACAACAGCGCCGCACAAGGAGCCGCCAGGCGAGCGGCTGCGCTGACCCACAGGCTGCTCGCCTTTTCGCGCCGGCAGACGCTTGATCCAAAAACCACGCACCCCAACCGCCTGATTGAGGGCATGTTCGATCTGATCCAGCGAACGGTCGGGCCGGAAGTCGAAGTGCAGTTCGTGCCCGGCGACGAGCTGTGGATGGCGCTGGTGGATCCGCATCAGCTTGAAAATGCCCTCCTCAATCTCTGCATCAATGCCCGCGACGCGATGCCGGGCGGGGGCAGGCTGACGATCGAGACGGGCAATCGGACGCTTGATGCTCGTGCCGCCCGACTGCATGACCTGGAGCCTGGCCGTTACGTGACGCTGTGCGTGTCGGACAGCGGCACCGGCATGACGCCCGAGGTGATCGAAAAGGCTTTCGACCCGTTCTTCACCACCAAGCCGATCGGCGTCGGCACCGGGCTTGGCCTGTCGATGATCTACGGCTTCGCCCGGCAATCGGGCGGCCATGTCCGCATCTATTCCGAGGTGGGCGAAGGTACGACGGTCTGCATCTACCTGCCCCGTCACATCGGTGCGGCCCAAGCAGAGGAGGGCTCCGCCCCCCTCAGCGAGGCACCGCGTGCCGAGGTCGGCGAAACGGTGCTGGTGGTCGATGACGAACCCTCCGTCCGGATGCTCGTCACCGACGTGCTGGAGGAATTGGGCTACACCGCGATCGAGGCGGCGGATGGTCCGGCCGGCCTCAAGGTGCTGCAATCCGATGCCCGCATCGACCTGCTCGTGTCGGACGTCGGGCTGCCGGGCGGGATGAACGGGCGTCAGATGGCTGACGCCGCGCGCGTCGGCCGACCCGACTTGAAGGTGTTGTTCATCACCGGCTATGCCGAGAATGCCGTAGTCGGCAACGGCCACCTCGATCCGGGTATGCACGTCATGACCAAGCCGTTCGCGATGGAGGGGCTGGCGACCCGCATCCGGACGCTGATCGAAGGCCAGTGAGGCACGGCGTGTCGCGAACGGCCGCACAAGGGAGGGAAATGGGCATCACAGCCTGATTTCGCCCTGCATGACCGCCACGCATGATCCATGCAGGGTGGCGACGATCCCCTCGGCCGCGCGCCGCGCCTCGACGTGAAGAAGGCTGGGCCGGCCCATTTCGACGCCCTGCTGGATGCTGAACGCGGCCGCTTCGTGCTCCGCCTCCAGCGACAGCAGGAGGCAGGCGAGCGGTGCGTTCGCGCTGCCGGTCGCCGGGTCTTCCCAGGTGCCCGCGAGGGGCGCGAACATCCGGGCGCGCAGCTTGCGGGCGTGCCGGCAATAGACGTGTACCGAGAAGCGGTTGCCCTCCTGCGGATGCGCCGCGAGCGCGGCCCGGAAAGCCTCCAGATCGGGGGAACAGCGGGCCAGTGCCGCGTCGGTAAGTTCGGCGATGACATAGGGATTGCCGTTCGATGCCACGATCGGCGGATGCGTGATCGTCACCACATCCTGGGCATTCAGCCGCAGGACTCGGGCGATCACCTCGGGTGCCAGCGCAGCTCCTGTCGTCAAGGGCTGCGGCGTCGAAACCGCCGCACCCGTCGCGACGCCCGCGGCGTCCCGCTCGATAGAAACCCGGACGAGGCCGGCCGGTATCTCGAATATCGCCTCGGCGAGATCAGGGTTCAGGCCGGCAAGGACGAAGGCGGTGCCGACCATGGGATGTCCTGCAAAGGCCATTTCGGCCGTCCGGTTGAAGATGCGGATGCGGGCCGTATGCGCCGGATCGGCAGGCGGCAGGACGAAGGTGGTCTCGCTCAGATTGAACTCGGCGGCGATGGCCTGCATCGTCGCGCTGTCGAGCGTTTCGCCGCCGATCACGACCGCAAGCGGATTTCCGCCGAAGCGGGTCGTGGTGAACACGTCGGCGGTGAAGAACGGAAGAGAGGTCACGATACAATCCCGCTGTGCTTTCGACGTATGATGGACACCCAATTGGTCGCTTGGCAAATCGGCGGCATGGAATATGCCGATCTGCCTCGCGAGGGATCGATAGGCGATGATCGCGTTGATCGTGGGCACGATCTGAAGGGGATGCGATGTTCAGTCACATAACGGTCGGCGTGAGCGACCTCGATCGGGCCGCATCCTTCTACGATGCGTTGCTGATGCCGCTCGGCCTCGTCGAGCGGCCGGTGGTGCCCGATGGCGGCCCGGCGTCGCGCTGCTGGCATCGTCCGGGCATCTCCCTGCCCCGTTTCTACGCCTATTTGCCCTTTGACGGCCAACCCTGTTCGCACGGCAATGGCAGCATGGTGGCTTTTCTAGCCCCTTCGATCGAGACCGTAAAACGCGCGTACATCGAGGGAATGCGGCAAGGTGGCACGGATGACGGCGCACCGGGACCGCGGCCTCATTACGGCCCGGACTATTTCGGCGCCTATCTGCGCGATCCGGACGGCAACAAGGTTCACATCGTCTATCGGCATGAGGCTGTCGCCAACGACGGGCGATGATTCCGCTCCGCGATGTCAATGGGCAGGCGCGCATCCCGGCCGGCGCTCGTCGTGTGATCGCGTCTGATGCAAGGGTCATACTGAAGGTCCGTCGGCGCCTGGTGTCGGAGGTTCCCGCGCCTCGATCCGCCCCAACAGCCGGATCAGTTGGCGGTGATCGGGTTCGCTGAAATCGACGAGCAATCCTGCCTCATGCTCGCAAATCTTCTTACGCAGCGCTCGAACATGCTGTCGCGGCCGACCTGACGTCTCTGCTGGTACGACGCGGCGGTGTCATTACCGTTGTCCAGCGCACGACGCCAGTTTCGATAGACAACAGCTATTCCGAATGGTTGCCGAGCGCCAATCTATGCTACGATCTGACCCCGAAGCTGAAGCTGCGCGCAGCGGTAGCGCGAACGCTGACGCGTTCCGACGTGAGTCTGCTCTCGCCGACGCTGAGCGTCGATGCAAACACCAGCACGATGAACGCGCGCAACCCGAACCTGCGTCCTTACGTGTCGAACCAGATCGATCTGTCACTGGAGTATTACTTCGACAGGTCCGGGCTGTTGTCGGTTGGCGCCTTCTACAAGGATGTCGATAACTTCATTGTCAACACAGCGACGCAAACGACGCAGACTGTCCAGTGGGAGGAGGGCGGCAGCCGTCAACAGGTTTTCCTGCTGCGTCAGCCGCGCAACGGTGCCAGCAGCAGGATCAAGGGCATCGAGCTGGGCGCGCAGGTGCCGTTCACCTTCCTGCCCGGGCCATTCGACGGACTGGGCGTCCTCGGCAACTTTACCTATCTCGACCTGGGGGACGTAGTCGTGACGGAAGGGCAGCCGGCGATCCCGATATCGGGCGCGTCGACGCGCAGCTACAATATCGCTGGCCATTACGAGCAGTCCGGCTTTGGAATCCGTGCGTCATATAACTACCGCAACGGCTTCGTGGTCGATCCGGTCAGCACGTTTGGCGACGGCGATGTACAACGTGCATACGGCCAGCTCGACATCTCGGCGAGCTACGACATCAACCGCATGATCACGCTGAATGCGGACATCACGAACGCGACCAAATTCCAAGACCATCAACGATACCAGTGTCGGCCTCTTGCGCGCGGTGGTCGACAATGGCCGGCGTGTGACGGCCGGTGTCCGCGTGCGGTTCTGACCGTCGTATCAACTCGGCGGGTGTTGCCAAGGAAGCCGCACCAGGCGAGCCGAGGACAAATCCCTTCCCCGTTTGCCTGCTCATCAGCAGGCAAACGGCAGTGTTGCCGAAGGAAGGCCCGGCTAGGGCTCAAACTGGTTCCCAACCAGGCAGCGATAGCGGTTGCGAGTGCCAGGCATGATGGGAAGCTGGCGGCGACCTCGTCATAGTGGGTAGCCGCGCGGCGGAAGTCTTGAGGCGGCGGAAGGCGTTCTCGATTCGGTGACGGCCGCGGTAGCGGTGCTTGTCATGGCGGATGGTCCGATTGCGGTTGCGCCGGCCTCGAATGACACCTTTGTCGGCCAGCAGCTAGCGCTGGGGCCGGGGCGTCCGAGGAGCGCGGGCGCGGCCTTCACGTCGCTGACGGGACCGGCCGTCGATGAGCGAATGGACCTTGCTAGTCCAGTCACCGCGTGAGCGGCCGATCGCCCGGTGCGAACGCCCCCTTTTTCACCGAACGCCGCGCGCTGGACCTCTATGTGGGTGATTCATCCGACTCGAAGAGAGTCGAAAGTACAATCGTGCACGTTACAATGCGCCCGGCTTGCTGCTCTGCCCTTGCCGTGGGCAGCCTGGATGGTATTCCAGATTTGAACAGTCGCCCGGGGTCAGGCCCTGCGTAAGCTACCAATGGTTGTAAGCACCCGTGTTTGGCTCGCATGTCATCGGCGAAGACCGATGCTTCGAGCCATAGCTTTTCGTAAGTACTTGAAGTCTCCTTTTCCTATTGCTACCGGTGTCCGCAACGATGGGGCCCATAGAAGCTCCACCTTGGGGAGGATGATGAATGAGGGGCTCTGCTCTCACGACCGTGTCCACGCGCGCCCTCATCATAGGTGCTGCCTGGGGGATGGCTTCGGGCACCGCGTCAGCGCAGCAACAGACCGGACAACGGATCGATCCGGGTTCACGAGAGCAGACAACCACGACCGACCAGGCGATCTCCGCCCCGCTGGGTGCGTCGCCTGGCGAGCAGGCCGCGCAGGAGCAGACGCCCGACGCGCGCCCGGGGGATAGTGAGGACATCGTTGTCACCGGTTTCCGCGCCAGCCTCCAGAACGCGCTCAACCAGAAGCGCCAATCCAACCAGATCATCGACGCGATCACCGCCGAGGACATCGCTGACTTCCCCGACGCCAACATTGCCGAGTCGATCCAGCGCCTGCCCGGGGTGTCGATCGACCGCGACAACGGCGAGGGTCGCACCATCACCGTGCGCGGTCTGGGCGGCGATTTCCAGTCGGTGTTCCTGAACGGCGCGGACGCGCAGAGCGTTGCCGGCGGCAGTTCGGCGGGCGCAGTCGCGAACCGCAGCCGCGGCTTCGACTTCAACACCTTCGCGTCCGAGCTTTTCGGCGGGATCACCATTACCAAGTCGACCGCCGCTTCGAACGACGAGGGCTCGCTGGGCGCGATCATCGACCTGATTACCGGACGGCCGCTGTCCTACGACAAGGACCGCATTTCATTGGGTGCCGAGGGCGAGTACCGCGAGAACGGCAAGACCTTCAATCCACGCCTCACCGGCCTCTTCTCGAAGCGGCTGACGGATCGCTTCGGCATCCTCGGCACGATCGCGTACCAGCGTCAGCGTCAGCAGATCGACGCATACAATCGCTCCATCGGTCAGTACGAATATGTCTACCGCGGTAATCAGCTGAACGGCATCACGCCGCCAACCTTCGGCTTCGCTCTTCCCGCAGGTACGGGCACGGGCCCGATCTACGGGTCCGACGCCGGCGCCTATGCCAAGCTGTCTCCGCTGACGATATTCCCCGCCCTGCCATCCGTCGGACGGCAGGACCTCGCCTACCGCCGCATCGGCGCGACGCTGAGCGCCCAATGGCAGCCCACCGAACGGTCGGAGATGATCGCCGACTTCGTCTACTCGCGGTATGAGCAGGACAGCACGAGCACTGGGCTGACCACCGTCGGTCTGAACCGTAACAGCACCAACGCTCGCGCGACCATTCTGACGGGCGCGAACGGCCTGCGCGCACCCAATACCGCCAACGGCCTCGCCGACCGCGTGGCCCTGTACTCGCGCTGCATCCCCGGCGCGACGGCTGATTGTGGCCAATCCATCTACGGCGGCCGCCTGGTGCCCGGAACGCGCGACAGCTTCAACCCGCGCAACCTAAATCCGTTCGACTATTATAACTCGCCGGTGTCGCCGGGCTACACCGCCGATCCCAATCAAATCGCCGGTTACGCCGCCTTGATCGGTCGTCCCGCGACGAAGGTCAGAGACGCCAATGTCAATGCGGATGGCCAGGCAGATTACCTGAGGCTGGATGATGTCGACTGGCGCAGCTCGGCGGACGCGCAGTTCGGAGTCACCGATTTCTGGCAGGGCACCCTCAATTTCAAGCAGGACGTGACCGATCGCCTTCAATTTGTGTCGACTGTCGGCTATTCGCAATCCAAGTACAATTCGACCAGCCTACTGGCGGAGTTCAACACGCTCGACCGTGACGGGTACGTCTTCGACGAGCGTGCCGGCGGTAAGATGCCGGCGTTCAACCCGGGTTTCGATGTGTCGGACCCGAACAACTGGTCGCTCGTCAAGGGCCTGTCCTCGATCCGGGCATACACCTCCTTCGTTGAAAATCAGTTCCGGGTGGTGCGCACCAACTTCGCCTGGGAGATGGGCCAAGAACTGACGCTTCGGTTCGGGGGCACGTTCAAGCGGTTCAACTTCGCCGCGGACCAGAGCCGCACCAACCAGGATCTGGAACCAATCAACCCCACGCTGGCCGAAGCCGGATTGCGGATCACCGATCTCGGTCGCGTCGTCGGTTTCGGACAGGGGCTCGACCTGCCCCAGGGCACGCCGACCAGCTTCTACGCTCCGGACCTGAACGCATTCCGTCAAGCGTTCGGCATCGATTGCAACTGCGTGAACCAGTGGCGCGACTTCCGCGCGATTCGCGACGGGCGTCAGCGCAGCGAGGTGCAGGAGCGGGATCTGTCGGGCTTCGCCCAACTCGATTTCGACGTGCGTCTGCTCGGCCGTCCGCTGCGCGGCAACGCAGGGCTGCGGATAGCCAACACCAAGGTGGTCGGCCGAGGCAATGTGGGCGGCACGGATGGCGTGGCCGGAACCCCTGTTTCGGGCACCAACGAGTACACCGACTACCTGCCGGCGACCAACCTGAACTGGGAAATTACTGACAGCTTCATCGCCCGTTTCGCCGCGGCGCGAGTGATTTCCAGGCCTCAGCTGGCCAATCTCACGCCCGGAACCACGTCCTTCCCGACGGGGCTGAACGCCACCAATGCGCCCACCCTCACGGTCGGTAACCCGTACCTCAATCCGTTCCGCGCGACCAACTGGGACTTGAGCTTCGAGCGATATTTCGGTCGTTCAGGCCTGATCGGCGTGGCGTTCTTCATCAAGGATATCGAGTCCTTCCCCCAGCAGATCGCGACGGAAGCGCCGCTGTCAGCTGTGTTCCAGGGAAGCACCTATGACCAGGTGCTGGCGTCCATCACCAGCGTTGCGCTGCTGGATTACACGCGAGCGGGCGGCGTGTTCGGCGTGCGCCAGTTCGCCGACGCGCCCGGCGGCACCGTCAAGGGCGTGGAGGTGAATGTCCAGGCGAACTTCACTTTCCTGCCGGCGCCGCTCAACAACATGGGGGTGACGGCCAACTACACCCATATCGAGTCGAAGCTGAATTACCTCACCGGCACCTCGCTCTCGACGCGTCGAGACGGAACGAGCCCATCGCCGAGCAACACGTTCGTCACCGGTCCTTTCCTGAACACCTCGCCCGACTCGTTCAACGCGACGCTCTATTACGAGGATGCGAAGTTCTCCGCTCGGGTATCGGGTGCGTACCGGACGCGCTACGTCAACCGCTTCCCGCTTGTTCCAGGCTCCTGCTCCGTGGGTCTGACCACCAATAGCGGCGCTGCGTGCAACTCACCCATCATCGCTGACTTCGGGTATGTGGAGGACACGCTCAACGTCGATGCGGCCCTTTCTTACGCGCTCACCAGCTTCGCCCGGCTGACGTTGGAAGGCCGCAACCTCACCAACGTTCCCCAATACCGGACCATGTACGCCGCCAATCCCGTCAGCCAGCTATATGGTTCAACCGGGCGCATCATCACCGGCGGCATGAGGCTGACGTTCTGACAACGGGCCGAAGCCTTGGAGAACCCTTATGATAACGTCCCTTCTCGTCCTCGCTACCGCTCCCACCCTCGCCTTCCCGGGCGCGGAGGGGGCCGGCCGTTTATCGCAGGGCGGGCGCGGAGGACGGGTGATCACCGTGACGACGCTGGCCGATGGCGGCCCCGGCTCGCTGCGCCAGGCGGTGGACGCGAAAGGACCGCGGATCATCGTGTTCGCGGTGTCGGGAACGATCCGGCTCGCCAAGCCGCTGCGAATTCGCGAGGGCCGGATCACGATCGCGGGCCAGTCCGCGCCCGGTGGCGGTATCACGTTGCGCGATCACCCGCTGGAGGTGGCGGCCGACGACGTGGTGGTGCGCTACGTCCGCTCACGGCTAGGCGATGAGTCACGCATAGAGGCTGACGCGATCTGGGTGCGTCGCGGGCGGCGGATCATCCTGGACCATGTGTCCGCCAGCTGGTCGGTGGACGAGACGCTGTCGGCGTCCGCTAACTACACGAGACCGGACGAGGGGTTCTACGATCTGACGGTGCAGTGGTCGATCATCGCGGACTCACTTACCCGCTCGCTCCACGCGAAAGGGGAGCACGGTTATGGTAGCCTGATTCGCGGCGGCCGAGGTGCCAAGATCAGTTTTCACCACAATCTGTGGGCCAACCATTCGGCCAGAATGCCACGACCCGGCAACTATAGCGGACCGGACGTGGACCCGGAGGGCGCGCTGTTCGACTTCCGATCCAACGTCTTCTACAATTGGGGCGGGGCTCGATCGGGGTACAACGCGGATACGGCGTCGCTCGCCAGGTACAATTTCGTGGACAACGCC
>CAKTFL010000030.1 GCA_934555855.1 uncultured Sphingomonas sp.
CTTCCGGTCGCTGACGTCGACCAGCAAGCCGGTGAACCGGACCGGATTGTCGGCGGCGTCAAGTTCGGAGCGGCCGCGACCATGCATCCAGCGCACCGCGCCATCCGGTGCGACGACCCGGAACTCCTTGGAAAATACCTCGCTGCCGGCGAGCATACCCGCGACCGCGATCCGCATCCGGGCGCGGTCGTCGGGATGGATGGCCGCAAAGAAGCTTGCGGTCGGCAGGCCCGCGGCAGCATCGGCCGCATCGAAACCGTACAGGTCCGCGAACGCGGCATCGGTGTACAGCCGGTCTGCCGCAATATCCCACAGCCAGCTGCCGCTCGCGCCGGTACCCGCCGGGACGCGGTCCACGTGTCCGGGGCTCGCCGCCATCAGAGGTCGTCGCCGGCCACGCGCCGGATGAACTCGTCCAGCAAATCGCGCAGAACCTCCAGCGATGGCAGATCCATCAGCATCGCGATGTAGCCGCGAATGTCGCGACGGCGGACCGAAAAGTCGATGTAGAGGAACAGCACCAGGCCGTCGGCCATGGGCTGGTCCGCCACCCCGAACAGGGTCGCGCCGCTGCCGCGCAGTACCTCCGGAATGGTCATCGTCAAGGAGCGCTTCAGCATGTTCGCCATGGTGGCGAGGCAGCTGTTCAGGATTACGTTCCCGGTCTCGGCGAGCGCCTCGCGCTCCAGCTCCGCAACCTCCTCGGGCGCCAGCTCGTCGCCGGTCACGGCGCGAACCAGCTCCAGGCTGTTGCTTTCGGGAAAGATCAGCAGCGCCCGGCCCGAAAAGGGCCCGGAGAAATCCTGGCGAACCGCGACCAGCTCGGTCACCTCGCGCTCGCTGATCAGACGCGCCGCGCGCTCCTGGCTGACCACCTCGATCGCGGGCACCGACAGGAGCACCTGATCGTCGATCATCTTTCGCAGGCTGCTGGCGGCGCGGCTGACGCCGATGTTGACGATCTCGGTCAGCGCATCACGCTCGAGATCGTCGATCACGATGCCCGGCTCCGTCATTCCTTGGCCCTGAGGCGCAGCGCGGCGCCGGAGAGGAAACCACGCAGGCCATCGCTGGTCACCGGCTTGGCGACGAATGTCGCGCCGATCGCCCGCGCACGGGCGACGATCTCGTCCTGGATGTTGGCCGTGACGATCGCGATCGGCAGGTGCGGCCGACCCGCGCGCAAGGCCGCGGCGAGCTCCAGCCCGTCCATCTCCGTCATATTGAAATCAACCAGCGCGAGGTCGACGGATTCTTGTTCGATCATTTCCAGCGCCTGCGCGCCGCTGCTCGCCTCTACCTTCTGCCATTCGGGCTGAAGCTCCGCCAGTGCCTTGGCAGCGACGATGCGAGCCAGCTTGCTGTCGTCGACGATCAGAACTTTCACGGCCATGAGCTACTCCGAACATGGCCCCGAAACGGACCCGATTCGTCCGCCCTGTATCGCGTCATTCCCGTTACCGACAGGGCTTGCGGCAAAGGGCGATCGGAACAGCGGCACAAGGCAGGTCCGCGCGAACGGGTCAGCCGGTTCGCCAGCCACCGGCACACCCGCCGCCAGCAGCAGCTGCACGATCGCGGTGTGCAGCCGGCCCACGCCGCTCCAGTCCACCTCGCGCGCGCCGCCCTGCAACGCCAGCAGCAGCGGCTCGGCATCCTCCACGGGGCAGGTCCCGGACAGGATAACCCGATCGCCCTTCACCCGTATCGTCATCCGATCAACTCCGGCAGGTCGAGCACGATCAGCACGTTGCCATCCGGCAGCAACGTGGTGCCGGCCATTCCCGTCATCCCGACCAACAGGCCCTCGCGCGCACGCACCTGCGCTTCCATCGCCTGTTCCACCGCATCCACGATCAGCGCAACCGGCCCCTCGCCCGTGTCAGTGACCAGCAGGCGCAGGTCGGGCGTGTCGCTTTCCTCGCTGCCGCCGAGCAGGGCCGCAAGGCTCAATACGGGGAGGGTGCGGTCGCGCAGCACGCACGCGCGTCCGCTGCCGACCTCCACCAGCCGGTCCCGCCCGACGCGGACGACTTCCCGGATCTGGTCGAACGACACGCCATAGCGCTCGGCGCCTACGCGAACGGCGAGCAGCTTCGTGGTCAGGGCATGAGCCGGAAACAGCAGCGTGAAGCGCGTTCCCTCACCGGCCCGGCTGTCCAGCTCCAGCCGGCCGCCCAGCCGATCGACCATCGCCTTGACCGAGTCGGCGCCGACGCCCCGGCCGGAGATGCCGGTAACCGCCTCAGCAGTCGAAAAGCCCGGCACGAAGATCAGCCGTTGCGCGTCGGCATCGGACAGCCGGGCGGCAGCAGCAGGATCGACCGCGCCGCGCTCGACCGCCGCTCGCCGGATGCGGTCGGCGTCGATGCCGCGCCCGTCGTCGGACAGGGTGACGGCCACCTCGCCGCCCCGGCGGACTGCGGCGAGGTGGATTCGCCCCGCCGCCGGCTTCCCGGACCGGGCGCGATCGGCGGGCGGCTCGATGCCATGATCTACCGCGTTCCGCAGCAGGTGGAGCAGAGGCTCGAACAGGGCGTCCGCAAGGTCCTTGTCGACCTCCAGCCCCTCGCCCCGCATCGTGAACCTGACCGGCTTGCCGAGTTCGTCGGCGATCTGGCGGACCAGGCGCGGCAAGCGGCGCAGCGCTGGCCCGAGCGTCACCAGGCGCAGCGACGAAGCCGAGCGGCGCAGCCGCGCCAGCGCCCGGTCGAGGCCGGACTGGGTCAGGCGAATCGCGGCGGCAAGTTCCGGGTCGTGCTTTTCCGCCCCGGTAGCGAGCGCTGACAAGCCGTTTGCCGCCGCGACGAGTTCGCCCAGCTCTTCAGTGAGCCGGTCGAGCCGGCTTCCCTCCACCCGGATTGTTCGCGCGGTGTCGGCCGGCACCGCGGCGGGCGGAACCGGGGCAGCCCGACCTGCGTCCAGGGCCGAGACCTCGACCTGGTCAGGCACCAGGCGAAAGGCAGCGCGTACTTCCTCGACCGCTGCCGTGCTGAGCCCATCCAGTTCCACCATGCAGCGGAACGGGTCCCACTCGGCCAGGTCCGGCCATGCCTCGCGCGGCAACACGGTCAGCGTGACGAGGCCGGGAACCCCCGCGACAAGCGCCAGAGGATCGTCGCCGCGAAAGAAGCAGTCGGCATCGGGCTGGTAACGAAACGCCGTCAGCGTGCCGCTCGCCCCCGCCACCGCCGTCGCCTCGCGGCGCTTCAGATCGCTCAGCCAGTTGGGTACGGCGGCCGTCGTCGCCGCTTCGACCTCTTCCTGCCGCAGCCCGGCGACAAGGTCGGCGGTCACCGCGTCCGCATCGCCCGGCCCGACACCCTGTTCCAGATCGTCGATCCAGCGATCCACCTGATCGACGATGGCGACCAGCGCCTCGACCCCGGCCCCGGTCAGCGTCTCGTCGCCGCGGCGCGCGGCGGCCAGCACATCCTCGGACGCGTGGAGCGCGCGCTCGGCCGCCTTCATGTCGAAGATCGCGACCGATCCCTTCAACGTGTGGATCGCCCGGAACAGGCTGTCCAGCGCCGCGGGGTCAGCCGGATCGATCGCCAGGCGCCCCAGCCCCGCATGGGCATCGGCGACCAGCTCCCGCCCCTCGACCAGGAATTGCGCCAACAGCTCGTCCATCACGGCCTCTGATAGACGATCGCGTCGGCAAGGCGAGCCTGTGCGAAGCGTTCATCGGTGCGCGTCATGCTTTCCGAATGGCCCAGGCACAGGAAGCCGCCCGGATTGAGCGCATCGAACAGGTGCGCGGCCGCCTTCGCCCTCGACGCCTCGTCGAAATAGATCAACAGGTTGCGGCACAGGATCACGTCGAAGCGCCCCTGCGCGGCAACGCTCGCCCGATCGACGATGTTGACGGCGGAAAACTGCACCGAGTCGCGCAGATCCTCGACGATGCGGCGCCGGTTGCGATGCTCGGCCTCGAAATAGCGGTTCACCAACGCCGGATCGAGCCGCCCCAGCGCGCGGGCGCCGAAACGTCCATCCCTCGCCTGGTTCAGCACATCGGTGTCGATATCGGAGCCCACGATCTCGACGTGATAGGCATCCACCAATCGCCAATTCTCCAGCAGCCAGATGGCGATCGAATAGGCTTCCTCGCCCGTCGAGCAGGGCAGCGACCAGATGCGGATCAAATCCCCCGGCCGCCGGTCGGCGACGATGCGGGGCAGCAGGTCGTCGCCGAGCGCCGACAGCTGGTAGTCTTCACGGAAGAAATAGGTCTCGTTGATCGTGCAGGCGTTGATCAGCGCCTGCCGTTCCTCGGCATCCCCAGCGAGCAATGCCAGATAGTGACGCTGGTCCCCGCCGGTCCGGCTGAGCACGCGGCCAGCGACCCGGCGTTCGATATAATAGCGCTTGTTGTCGCGGAAGATCATGCCCGTCCAGCGGTAGAGAAGCTCTGTCACCCGGCGGAAATCCGCGGGCGAGAGATGCTGAGGCGGCGAGGTTGTGCCGTCCGGACCAGCCATCATCCGGCAAGCGTCACGAGCAGCGGACCGATCGCGTCCACCGGCTCCACGAACTGCGCGCCGCCGGCACGGACCAGCGCGCCGGGCATTCCCCACACCACCGCCGTCTCCTGCGCCTCGGCGATGGTGCGACCGCCCTTCGCCCGCAACTGCGCCATCGTCGATGCCCCGTCAGCCCCCATGCCGGTCAACAACACGCCGACCAGCCGGTCGGGTCCGACCATGTCGAGAGCGCTGGCGACCATCCGGTCGACGCTCGGGTGCCAGTGATGGTCCGGGCTGGCGGGCGCCGGCATCGCGGCGACCGCGCCGCGGCGGCGGGTGATCAGCACGTCGCGCTCGCCCTGCCCGATATAGGCATGGCCCGGCTGGAGGATGGTGGGGCCGGTCAGCTCACGGACGGCGATGGCGCACAAGCGGTCGAGCCGCCCTGCCAGCGGGCCGGTGAAGGCGGCGGGCATGTGCTGCGCGACCACAATGGCCGCCGGGAAATCTGCAGGAAGATCACGCAGGATCGTGTCGAGCGCTCCCGGTCCGCCGGTGGAGCTGCCGACCAGCACCAGTTCCGTCGCTGCCGGTCCCGCCGATGGCCGCGCCTGCGGACGTGACGGGCGGAGCACCGTGTCGGCCGCGCGCTGGCTGCGCTGCGCTCGCAACCGTTCGGCAAGGCGTGCCGTGAGCGGCAGCGTCAGGCGAGCGGCCGCGCGAACTGTTTCCACCAGCATGTCCGCGCTCGCCTCCATCTCGATCGAGACGGCACCTTTCGGCTTAGCCACAAACGCGACGGCACCCAGCGCCATCGCTTCCAGCGTGGCGTTCGCGCCCTCGGTGGTCAGCGCCGACAGCATCACCACCGGGCAGGGCCGCTCCAACATGATGCGATCCAGGCAGGCAAGGCCGTTCATGCCGGGCATGTTGATGTCCAGCGTCACCACATCGGGGCGAAAGACGGGCAGCGTGGCCAAGGCCTCTTCACCGCCGCGCGCCACCTCCAGCTCGAAGCCACCGGCAGCGGCGAAGATATCGGTAAGCAGCCGCCGCATCAGCGGGGAGTCGTCCACGATCAGCAATCTGGTCACGGCGCGCCTCTGGGCGCCCGATCGGCGAAAGCGGCACGCAGGTCCTCTTGCGCGCGGCCCAACAGATCCTCCGGCGAGACGATCGGCAGGCTGCCTTCGCGCGCCAGCCCCGTCACGGCATCCACCAACAGGCCGGCGCGGAGGACACCGGCCTTGACGACGACCACCCGCCGCGCCGCCATGCCGGTCATCTCGCGGGCCGCCCGACCGGCATGGTCGATCACCGGCAGGACCTGCCCATGCAGGTTCATCACGCCCCCGACAAAGGGGGGTGCGCCGGGCAGGCGGACGAGCGCGGCGGGCAGCTTCGCGACCTCCTCGACGGCGGCGAGCGGCAGCGCGAGCTCGTCCGTGCCGATGCGAACGGCCAGCCATTGCTCGGCCACCTGCGCCGCTTCCTGCCCAACGGTCTCGACGACTTGGCGCCCGGCCAGCTGTGCGGGAACCAGCTGCTCCGCCGCCAACACGGAAACCAGCCGGCGGCCATCGTCCAGCCGGCAAATCGCCCGGATGCGCGCCTCCGCAGCCCCGCGCCGCAATATGGCGGGCAGCGGGTCGATCAGGCGTTCCGCGACGCGCAGCACCTCCCCGATCGCGTCGGTCGCCAGGCCGATCCTGTGCCGACCGGCCCGGATCACCACGATCCGCTCCGCCGCCCGATCGCTACGCGCGGGGAGGCCAAGCAGGCCGGGCAGCGACACCACCGGCATCACCTCGCCGCGATGGTCGATCGTGCCGCGCACAGCTGCATCGCTGCCCGGCAGCCGCTCGATCGCGGTCCGGGGGCGGAGCACTTCCTCCACCTCAGACAGGGCAAGCCCGAACTCCTGGCGGCCGGCGAAACAGCTAAGCAGCGCCACCGCGTCTTCCGCCGCCGGCGGGGCGGATCCGGCGACGCGATGATCGGCGGCCGATCGATCGCGAACCGTGCCGAATGCGGCCCGCAGCCATTGCTCAATTTCCGCCGACCGGTCTGCAGACGGCGCATCATGGACCAGCGCGCCGACACCGGCCACCAGCAGACCGCAGGTGGTCTCGCCGGCGTAGACGACCATCCTTTCGACCAAGCCTTCCTCCAGCCCCATCAGGCGCGCCAGGCTGACGACCGGGAGGACCGCCCCGCCGACATTGGCCACGCCCGCCAGCACGGCCGGCGCGTGGGGAACGCGCATGAGCCTCGCTGGTCGCTCTACGCCGCGCACCTTCGCGACGGGCACGGACATGTCCCGATCCCCGACCCTCAGCGTCAGGAACGCCGGTCGGGAAGCCCGATCCGCCGACGTCACGGGCGTCACGCGCCTTGCTGCTGGAACGCTCCGGCGAGCGAGGCGATCTCCTCAATGGTGGCTGCCAGCGCTTCCGCCGTCTGAGCCTGCTGTGCCGCGGCGATCCCCGCGTCACGCGCGGCAAGGCTAGCCTGCTCGGCAGCGCGAGCGATCTGGTCGGTGCCCTGACGGATCTCCCGCACGCTGATCAATCCGCGATCTGCGCTGCCCTCGATCGCCTGCGCCGCGGCCTGCGCGCCGGCCATGTCGTCCAACACGACACCGAGCCGGTCCGCCGCGGTCCGGCTACGCCCCACCTCGACCTGTGCGGCGGAGGCGATCTGGTCCAGGTCGCGCTCAAGCGTCGTGATCCGGTCCTGCACCGCGCGGATCACGTCCCGTGCCCGCTCGCTGCGCGTCCCCGCATCCGCCGCCAGCTTGCGTATGTCGGCCGAGACGGAGGCGAAGCCGCGTCCGACATCCCCCGACCGCGTCGCTTCGACCGACCCGCTTACCGCGAGCATGTTGGTCTGCACGGCCAGGAGCGCAAGCGAGTCCGTGATGCGTTCGATGCGCCGCCCCGCCGTCCGCAGCGCTGCGAGCCGGTCAAGCACGGCGCCGGTGCGGCTCAGCGCCGCGGCCACGCCATCGGCCAGCCCGGAAACGGTCCGCCGCCCATCGGTGGCGGACGCGAGAACCGCCTCGATGCGTCGGGCCGCGCCCCGCGCACGTTCCTGGGACCGTTCCGCCGCAGCCGCGATCTGCGCGATCGCGGCGCTTGCCTGGGCGGTGGCGGCCGCCTGTGACCGCGCGCCCTGCCCGATCTGCTCCACCGCCGTCAGGATCTCGGTGGCCGCGCCTGACAGTTCCTGAACGGTCGCGGAGAGTTGCTCGGCAGCGGCGGCGACCTGCTCGACAGCGCGTTCGACCGACCCGTCTTGCCGCAGCTGTCCGGCCAGCCCGCCAAGCGCTTCGGCGGTCTGCTGGCTCTGGTCGAGCGATTGCGTCTGCTGCTCGATCGCCTGCTGCGCCTCAGCCGCCGCGGCGGATTGTTCCTCGGCGGTGGCGGCGACCTGCTCGGCGCCGCGTTCCGCCTCGCGCGTCGCATCCTCGATCCCGGCCGCAGCGACCAGCACCTCATGAGCGTCCTCGACCAACCCGGCCAGATCCTCCCGCGATGCATCGAGCTGCGCCAGCACCGCCGCCGCGCCTGACGCCTCCCTTTCGGCCAAGACGGATGCGGCGCGGGTGTCAGCGGCGATCGCCTTGGCCTCGGCAGCGACCTCCTCGGCCAGCTGGCGGATCTCACCCGCATTCGCTTGCGACGTTTCGGCGAGCAGGCGGACCTCGTCGGCAACGATGGCGAAGCCCCGCCCGTCATCACCGGCGCGCGCCGCCTCCACCGCGGCGTTGAGCGCCAGCAGTCCCGTTTCCTCGGCCGTGTCGGCCACGGCACGCCCGGTTTCGCGCAATTCGGCCGCCGCGGTTTCCAGTGACGCGATCAGGTCGGCCGCGCCGAGCTGGCGACGCGCGTTCAGTTCGACCGCGACCGCCGATGCATCGATCTGCACACCCAGTTCGGCATAGGCCAGCTGCACCGCTTCTACCCTGTGACGGGAAAGCTCCGCCTGATCGCGAGCGTCACGGAAAGTGCCGGCAAGGCTGGAGATGGTGCCGAGCGACTGCTGGGCGGCGCCGGCCGCCTGCTCCGCGCCGCCCGCGATCAGTTCCATCGCGCGCTGCAACTCCGCAGACGCCGCCGATGCCTGGCTGAGGCCCGCCGCCAGTTCTCCGGTCGCCTCGTCTACCCGCTCGACAGGGTTCGAGGCGCGCCTGGAAAGGCCTGACCGGATAGGGCCGGCAGTGCGGTCAGCCCCGCCATCGCCGGCATGGATCACGGCACTGTCCGACGCATTCGCCGCACCTCGGAGAGCCGACTTCTTCACCAACCCCATGAACCGCTTTCTCACGTCTGTGACGGCCCGGCATAGAATAGCCACTCCACCCCGCCAACCGCCTTGCCAATCGAAGACGCGAGAGTGGAGGGAGGGCCCAACGAAATTGTATAATATCGTTGACGGCATATTCGTATACAATATTCTATCTCTGCATGGTTGGGGACAGAATCATGAAAAGCAGGAGAGCATGGATGACCTGCGCGGCGCGGGCTGCGCTGGTCATCGCGACGAGCGGCGGGGCTCTGGCGCAACCGACCACGCCGACGCCGGAAACCGGGGCCGAGGCTCAGCGCGGACAGGCTGAGAGTCAGGACGGCGGCGGCGAGGTGGTCGTGACCGGCACCCGGCTCCAGCAGCCCGGTATCGTCAGCAACAGCCCGATTACCGCCGTTGCGGCCGCCGAGATCCGGTTGCAGGGCGCCACCAACATCGAGTCCGTCCTCAATCGCCTGCCGCAGGTGACGCCAGATGCGAACGAGAACGTGTCCAACGGCTCGGACGGCACCGCACGTATCAATCTCAGAAACCTCGGCAGCAATCGCAACCTTATTCTGGTCAATGGCCAACGCCTGTTGCCCGTCCAGGCGACGGACGTGAACTTCATCCCGTCAGCCCTGGTGCAGCGGGTCGATGTGGTGACCGGCGGCGCGTCGGCGGTGTACGGGTCGGACGCCGTGTCGGGCGTGGTCAACTTCATCCTGAAGGATGATCTGAACGGCGTCCTGGCGGACGTGCAATATGGCTTTGCCGCGCACCGGAACGACAATGCTGCCCGCCGCGGTCTGGTGACGGCAAACGGCTACCAGCGCGCCCTGCCCTCGCCGGTCGACGGCCAGCGGTTCGACGCCAACATTGCGGTCGGCACGAAGCTGGGCGACGGACGGGGCAACGTCACCGCCTATTTCGGTTATCGCGACGTCAAGCCGATCCTTCAGGCGAACCGCGACGTGTCGGCCTGCGCCCTAGATCCCGCGGGCGACAACGACGCCTTCACCTGCGGCGGTTCCAGCAACAACGAATTCGGGCTGTTCCAGCCGCTGACCGGCCCCAGCGCGGGGCAACGGTTCAATAACACCCGCGACGGCGCAAAGACCTGGGTGCCGTACAACAGCAGCTTCCGCTACAATTACGCGCCGCTGAGCTACTTCCAGCGCTCCGACGTCCGCTACACGGCCGGCGCGTTCGCCCATTACGAGATCACCAAGGCGGCGGAGCTGTACGGCAGCTTCATGTTCATGGACGACCACACCTTTTCACAGGTGGCGCCATCTGCCCTGTTCCAGGGCTATACCTACACCGTCAACTGCAACAATCCGCTGCTCGCCGCATCGCAGGCACAGGCCCTGTGCGGCGGCGCCGCAGGCACAGCAGCGACACAGGACCTGTTCATCGGCTATCGCCCGGTGGCGGGCAATGCCCGGCCCCGTCGCGACGACCTGCGCCACACGGACTACCGCTTCAGCGGCGGGCTGCGCGGAGAAATAGCCGAAGGTATCCGCTACGATGCCGGCGCGCTGTTCTCCCGCGTGATCTTCAACGAGAACTACCAGAACGACATCGATCCCGCCCGCGCGAACCGCGCGTTGCAGGTCGTCAACGTCAACGGCGTTCCGACCTGCCAGTCGGTCATCAACAATCAGGACGCGAAGTGCGTGCCGCTGGACGTGTTCCGCTACAACGGGATCAGCGACGCGGCGTTCGACTACATCTATGCGCCGACCTTCACCAACGGCGTCGACAAGGAAACGGTGCTGACCGGCACGGTCAGCGCTGACCTCACCTCCTATGGCGTCAAGAGCCCCTGGTCCGACCATGGCATCGGCCTGGTGCTGGGTGTCGAACATCGCCGCGAGAGCCTGCGCTTCCGCGCCGATGCGCTGGCTCAGCAAAAAGGCACCACGGAGGCCGACGGCGCCTTCAACGTCACCGAAGGGTTTGCGGAACTGCGCGTGCCGATCGTCCAGGAAAGACCGTTCTTACACGAATTGGCGGTGACCGGCGGCTATCGCTTTTCCAAGTACTCGACGCGGGACAAGGGCATCTCTACCTACAAGGGCGAGATTTCCTGGGCACCGATCCGGGACCTGCGCCTGCGCGGCAGCTACAATCGCGCGATCCGCGCACCCAACATCTCCGAACTGTTCGCCGCCCGGCAGCTGGGCAACGTGTCCGCACAGGATCCGTGCGCAACCTCGACCCCGAGCGCGTCGCTCGAACAGTGCATCGCGAGCGG
>CAKTFL010000031.1 GCA_934555855.1 uncultured Sphingomonas sp.
TGACGACGTTGATCGTCGCGCCGATGCCGCCGGAGGGCACCGCGGCGCGGCCGGTCTTGTAGACCTCCAGCGTGCGGACGCCCTCTGACGCAAGGTTGGAAAAGTCGAAAGAACGGCTCGACCCCTGCGCCGTGTCGGCATTCTGGTCGCCGCCGACGACCGAAATGGCGGAGGTGGCTAGCTGGCGGCCGTTCAGCGTGACCAGGTTGTAGCTCGGGCCGAATCCACGGACCGTGACCTGTGACCCTTCGCCATTGGTGCGGTTGATCGACACACCGGTGATGCGCTGGAGCGATTCGGCGAGGTTAGTGTCCGGGAACTTGCCGATATCCTCGGCGGAAATCGCGTCCACCACGCCGGTCGAGTTGCGCTTGATCGCGATCGACCGTTCAAGGCTGGCGCGGATGCCGGTGACAACGACTTCGTTGCCGCTATCTGCCGTGGCCGCCGATTCGGACGAGGGCGCGGTCTGCGGTGTGTCGAGTTGGCCCGCTGCGTTGCTGGCGTCCGCCTGAACGCCCGGGGCAGTGGTCGGTTGAGCGTTGGTCGCTTCTGCGCCTTGCTGCTCCTGCGTCTGCGCGATCGCGACGCCTGGTGCGACAAGACAGGTGGCCATGGCGACAATAGACGCCGAGCGCGCAAGCACCGGCGAAAGACCGAAGCCCTTCATCATCTTCCCCCAAATTCACGATCCCTGTGATCGTGTCTCGTTTGCCGTTGCCCTGTTGAGCCGACGGCTTGGCTGATACCGCTAACACATCCAAAATGACTGTCAACGCGCATATTGTGCTGCGCTGCGGCGATACTTGCAACTTGGAAACATCAACTCAGACTATTGTCTATCGCCGGCCATGCTTTCGCACTGCAACGCTGCGTGCATTGATCTTATCTGGGCCGGCACAATCTGGCCCTACAAATAGTGCCCTCGATTTTGTCACAACCCGGCTTTTCGACGGCATTGCGCGGGTCATGCCGGCTTAGGCATCGGGGCGGGCGTGGAGGAAAGCGTCCCAACTCCGGACAGGCGGTAATTAACCCCGTTTACGGCTGGGAAGAAACGTAAACAAACCGTTAATCACCGTGCATGACGCCGCACATGACCCGCCGACTTGTCCTGACCAACGAAGCTGCCCGTCATCCCTTTCGGCGCAGCTTGCCACCGCCCGTCATCACTTGCCGCCCGCCGCGCACGGCCGAGGACTGGCAGCTGTTCCTGCTGAGCTTCACGGCCTTTTTCATTTGCCTCTACACATTCCTGCTCTGAGCCGGGCCGGCCTTTGGCCAGCACCGCCCCAGAAACTCGCTCGTTAGCGGGTTTCGGACAGACGCTCAGTCGCAGGCGAGGTGGAGGCGGTAAGCGATCCAGGCGCTGATCACGCACATGCCTGCGACCACCAGCAGCATGTTCTCCGGCGAGACGCCGGCCCGCGACACCAGCAGCACGGCCACCGCGCCCAGCGTCATCGCGCCCGAATTGACGACGTTGTTCGCCGCCACGGTGCGGGCGGTCTGGTCCTTTTCGACGGTGGTGGTGAGGAATGCGTAGAGCGGCACCACGAACATGCCGCCGGTGATGGCGATGGCGAGCAGGGAGCCCAGCACCGGCAGGGCCGCCGGCTGTGCGACAAAGGCGCTCCATCCGTAAAGCTGTCCGGCCGGCGCCGGCGTCCACTGTCGCACCAGGATGGAGAACAGCACCACGAACCCGCCCATCGCGATAACGGATGCCGGTGAATAGCGCGCCGAGATGCGCCCCTTCAGCAGCGTGTTGACCACCACGGAGCCGATCGCGACCCCGATCGAGAAGATGGCGATGACGCCGCTCGCCACTCGCTCGTCGGCGGTGAGGACGTTCTTCACCAGCGGCGGGAAGACGATGATGAGCACCGACCCGATCGTCCAGAAGAAGCTGATCGCGCAGATCGCCAGGAACAGGCGCGGGATGTGCAGCGTCGCCCGGATCAGCCGCCAGGACGAGGTGAGGGGGTTGTAGTTGAGCGCCAGCGGCGGCCCCTCGCGCGGCGCGGGCGGCACCTGCCGGCCGGTCCACCAGCCAAGGAGGGCGACCGCCATTACCGCGATCGCGGCGCCGTCGACGCTGATCCAGCCGGCCACCACCGTGCCCATCAGGATCGCCAGATAGGTGCCCGCCTCCACCAGCCCCGTGCCGCCCAGCACGTCGCCGGCCGGCAGATGCTGCGGCAGGATCGCGTATTTGATCGGACCGAAGAAGGTGGAGTGCACGCCCAGCAGGAACACCGCACCCAGCATCAGGCCGATGCCGAGCCCCGAATGTCCCGATCGCGCCACGATCAGCCCCAGCGCCCCCAGAGCCATGATCGCTATCTCCGCCGTTTTCACCAGGCGGATGATGCGCGCCTTGTCATGGCTGTCCGCCAACTGCCCCGCCAGCGCCGACAGGAGAAAGAAGGGCAGGATGCCGATGCCGGTCGCCAGCGCGTTGAAGTTCGCCTCAACGCTCGCATCGTTGAACACGGCGTAGGTGGCGTACAGCACCATGGACGTCTTGAAGAGATTGTCGTTGAAGGCGCCCAGAAATTGGGCGACGAACAAGGGAAGGAAGCGCCGCTGCTTCAACAACCCTAAAGCATTGATCATGGGTAGTAGCGGCCCCGCTGTTCCTGACGAAAGGCGGCATAGCGGAGCGCCCCGGCCAGCGCCAATGCCAAACGCGGATGGTGTCGGGACATGAGGGCGGGATCGGTGGCGGGCGTTTCGCTGCGGCGCAAACTCCGCTAGGGCGGCAGCGATGCTGTCGTTGCCCAACCTGCTCACGCTTTCCCGTATCGTGGCGGTGCCACTCTTGGTCGGCTTGCTGTGGTGGCCCGCCTGGGAGCTGGGCTATGCCCTCGCCTTCGCGCTGTACTGCCTCATGGGCGTGACCGACTATTTCGACGGCTATCTGGCGCGGGCGAACGGTGCCGTGTCGCGGCTGGGCATCTTCCTCGATCCGATCGCGGACAAGATCATGGTCGCGGCGGTGATCCTGATCCTGGTCGGCACCCGCGACATCATGGGGCTGCACGTCATTGCCGCGCTGGTCATCCTGCTGCGTGAGATCGCCGTGTCGGGCCTGCGCGAGCTGGGCGGGCTGATCCTGGCGGGGGCGCTGCCCGATTGGGCATGGATCAAGACGGTTGCGCTCGCCAGCCTGTGGGGGGCGGCGGCGCTGACGCTGGTGACGGGCTGGGATTACCTGCGCGTCGGCCTGAAGCATATGGACTGAGGTCGTTATGCGGGTGCTGTATTTCGCGTGGGTACGGGAGCGGATCGGGACCGGCGAGGAAACCGTGTCGCCGCCGGCCGAGGTGTCCACCGTGGGCGCGCTGGTCGACTGGCTGGCGGGGCGCAGCGAGGGGCACCGCGCCGCCTTCACCGATCGAGCCCGGCTGCGCGCCGCCGTGGACGGCGCCTTCGTGCCCCTCGACGCGCCGATTGCTGGAGCGGACGAGGTCGCAATCTTCCCGCCGGTGACGGGCGGATGATCCGCGTCTTGGTGCAACAGGCCGCGATCGACCTTGCGGCGGAGATGGCCTTGCTGGAGGCGGGCGAGGCCGGCGGCATCGCGACATTCACCGGCCTGGTCCGGGCGGATGACGGGGTCGAACTGCTGGAGCTGGAGCATTATCCCGGCGTCACGGAGCGGGCGCTGACGGTGCTCGCCAACGAGGCGCGGCGGCGCTGGTCGCTGGACGCGGCGACGGTCGTTCACCGGGTCGGGCCGATGCGCCCCGGCGAACGGATCGTGTTCGTCGGCACGGCGGCGGCGCACCGGGCGGCGGCGCTGGAGGCGTGTGCCTATCTGATCGACCGGCTCAAGACCGATGCGCCCTTCTGGAAACGGGAGGTGCGCGGCGCCGACGCGCGCTGGGTCGATCAGCGCGAGGGTGATCTCGGCGCCACGGCGCGCTGGACGAAATAGCGGGGCGGGGCCGGTCCCAGAACAGGTCCCTGACCGCTCGGCCTTCTATCGCGCTGCCGCCAGCGTGCTTGCCAGCAGCTTGAAGTCCGCTTCCCGTGGCGAGGCGCGCCGCCAGACCAGCGCGATCCGGCGGACCGCATGATCGGCGTCGAGCGGCCGCGCATCGACGCGGGTATGATCGAGGATGCCCGCCTCCACCGCCATGGCCGGCAGCATGGTCACGCCCAGGCCGTTGTCGACCATCTGCACGATGGTGTGCAGCGACGTGCCGAGCATCGTCGCTTCCGATCGCATTTCCGGCCGCACACAGGCCGCCAGCGCATGTTCGCGTAGGCAGTGCCCGTCCTCCAGCAGCAGCAGCCGCGTCTCGTCTATGTCGTCGGCCGCCATCGTCGGTCCCTCCGGCAGCTCGCCCGAAGGATAGGCCACGAACAGCCGATCCTCGAACAGCTCCTGGCAGGCCACCTCGCCACAGGCGTAGGGCAAAGCGAGCAGCACGCAATCGGCGCGGCCATTGTGCAGCGCCTCGCAGGCGGCCGCGCTCGGCTCCTCGCGCAGGTACAGCTGAAGGTCGGGATAATCGGCGCGAAGCCGTGGCAGGATGCGCGGCAGCATGAACGGCGCGATGGTCGGGATGACGCTCATCCGCATCACCCCCGACAGCGGCCGGCCGGCCGCGCGGGCCAGGTCGCCCAGTTCCTCCGCTTCGCGCAGCACCCGACGCGCCTTGTCGGCGACCCGCTCGCCGAGCGGCGTGAAACGGACCACGCGGCGGGTCCGCTCGACCAGCACCACACCGATAAGCGTTTCCAGCTCGCGAATGCCGGCGGACAGGGTCGACTGGGTGACGAAGCACGCCTCCGCCGCGCGCCCGAAATGGCCGTGATCACGCAGGGCGACCAGGTAATGCAACTGCTTGAGCGTGGGGAGGTAAGTGGTGGGCATAGCCGTTCGTGCGAAATCGGTGCGGCGCGCGCAACCCATGTCGCGGCATCCGGTCGCGATTCCCGGCTTCTGGTAATCGCCGGCGCACAAGCCTAAATGCCTCCCTCGACTAAGGGAATGCGGATGCCGAGACGATTGGGGGCCTATCTCGACTCGATCCGGGCACGTGATCCGGCGCCGCACTCGCGCGCCGAGATCCTGCTCTATCCGGGCGTTTGGGCGGTCGGGTTCCACCGCATCGCTCATGCGCTTTACCGCCGTCGGCTGTTCTTGCTGGCAAGGTTGGTCAATCATGTCAGCCGCTGGGCCACGGCAATCGATATCCATCCCGGCGCCAGGATCGGGCGAAACTTCTTCATCGACCACGGCTTCACGGTGATCGGAGAGACGGCGGAGATCGGCGATGACGTTACCATCTACCAGTGCGTGACGCTGGGGGGGACCAGCCCCAATGACGGCGTCGCGGGCAAGCGGCACCCGACCATCGCCGACGGCGCGATCATCGGCTCGGGCGCGCAGGTGCTGGGGCCGATCCTGGTCGGCCGGCGCGCGCGGATCGGCGCCAATGCCGTGGTGACCCGCGAAGTGCCCGAGGGCGCGGTGATGGTCGGCATCCCAGCGCGCCCGACGATGGTGGACGGCGGAGCCGGGCCGGCGCCGCGCTTCGTCCCCTATGGCACGCCGTGCAGCGAGGCGTTCGACCCGCAGACCCAGAGGCTGGAACTGATGCGCTGCGAGCTGGAAACCATGAGGAAGCGGCTCGACGCGCTGCTTGCGGAAGAAGAGTCGAAGCGCGCCTGATGGGAACTGTCACCCCATTCCCGACTGGTCCGGCGCGGGCGGGCCAGGTCGGGTTCGAACGGACCGAGCTGACGCGCATCCTGGACCTTTACGGGCGGATGGTCGCGGCCGGGCATTGGCGGGATTACGCCATGGACCTGGGTCGTGACGCCGCCGTGTTCGCCGCCTTTCGCCGGACGGCGGAGCGGCCCGAATACCGGATCGAGAAGCGCCCCGCACTACGAAATCGCCAGGGCATGTGGGCGCTGCTGGGCGAACACGGGGCTGTCCTGAAGCGGGGGCATGAGCTGGGTCCCGTCCTGGCCCCGGTTGAGCGCCGCCTGCTCAAGCTGGTCGACGAATAGGCAAGGGGCCCGGACCGGAAGTCGTGATGGATCACACGAATGGCGCCTCCGACGGGAAGCGTCCCTTTTCGCAGCTCGCGCGACAGACCGCTGCGGGACGACTGGCTGGAATATGGCCAGCCGATCTGTCCACCCCTTGGCCGCCCACCCCGGCTTGCGCCGGGGCGGCGGTCCAAGCTGAGCGAATCAGAACTTAGCGACGACGGCGCGAGCGGGCGCGCGTGCTGCGGCGCGACGAGTCCGCCTGCATACATTTGTCATACTGGCCCGCCTTGCAGACCGGATAGTTTGCCAGCGGAGCCGGAGCCGGGAACGCCTGGCCGGGGCTCATCGACCCGGACGTGTTGTTGGGGGGGGCATAGCCGCCGACCGGATCGCCGCCCGCCGCCGTGCCGCCCGAGGTTGCGCCGGTCGAGCCGGAGGTTGCGCCGGTCGGGTCCGCGCCGGTCGTCCCCGTTGCGGTGCCGCCCGCAGTACTGCCAGTTGTCTGGGTCGAATCCTGCGTCGACATGGTCGAGCTGTCCGCGCCCTGCTGCATGGTGCTGTCGGTCGGGCTGGACGTCGTGCCGTTCTGCATCGGCATGGTCGTCGAATCGGTCGGCGGGCTGGTGGGCGCCGTGGACTGAGGCGTCGAGTCCGTGGTCGGCACGCCCGCGCCGGGCGCGCCGGTGGTCGGCGACGTGCTGGTCTGGGCATAGACGGGAGCCGCGATGATGGCAGCCGCGGCGAGCAAGGTGAACTTCATGGCGCTTTCTCCTTCAGGAGTTGTGGCGGCCGGCCAACGCCCGAAACGTCCGCTTGGGTCCCGTTACTCAACCGTATCGAGCGAATAGCCCGCCGAACGCACGGTGCGGATCAGGTCGGCGGTGCCGGGCAGGTTGATCGCCTTTCGCAGCCGCCGGATGTGAACGTCCACCGTCCGGCTCTCGATATCGCTGTCATGGCCCCATACCGCATCGAGCAGCCGCTCGCGCGAGAATACCCAGCCCGGATGCTCCAGGAAGTGACGGAGCAGCCTGAACTCCGTGGGGCCGAGCGGCACCACCTGTCCCGCGCGTCGGACCTTGTGACCGACCGTGTCCATCTCGATATCGGCAAAGGACAGGCTTTCGCCCGCCAGTGCCGGCCGCACGCGGCGCAGCACCGCGCCGACGCGCGCCACCAGCTCGCGCGGGGAAAAGGGCTTGGTGACATAATCGTCCGCGCCCGTTTCCAGCCCGCGCACGCGGTCCTCCTCCTCGCCGCGGGCGGTGAGCATGATGATCGGCACGTTCTGCGTCTCGGGCATTCGGCGCAGGCGGCGGCAAACCTCGATCCCCGACAGCCCCTCGATCATCCAGTCGAGCAGCACGATGTCGGGCGTCGCCTCCCGCGCGAGCAGGATCGCTTCCTCTCCGTCGACCGTCTGGCGCACTTCGAAATCCTCGCGGCGGAAATGCCACGCGACGAGTTCGGCAAGTGCCGCATCGTCCTCGACCAGCAACATGCGGGCCTTGGCCATGGAATCAGTCCTCCTTTTGGGCGCGTTCGGCCATGCGGGTGCCGGCCGCGGCGAAATAGACCATCTCGGCAACATTGGTGGCGTGATCGCCCACCCGTTCCAGGTTCTTGGCGACGAACAGCAGGTGCGCGACCTGGCTGATCGTGCGTGGATTCTCGACCATGTGGGTCACCAACGTGCGAAAGATGCTGTCGTAGAAATCGTCCAGCGCGGTGTCGCGGCGCCGCACCTCCAGCGCCGCCTCCGCGTCGCGCGCGGCAAATGCGTCGAGCGCGTCATGAACCATCTCCTGCGCCATGCGGCCCATCGCGGGCAGGGTGGAGATGGGCTCGATCCGGTGATCGGATTCGATTTCCGGCACGCGGCGGGCGATGTTCTTCGCATAATCGCCGATCCGTTCCACCACGCCCGCGATCTTCAGCGCCGCGACCACCTCGCGCAGGTCGTCGGCCATCGGCGCGCGCAGCGCGATCAGGCGCACCGCCGCACGCTCCACATCCGCTTCATAGGCGTCGATCGCGCGGTCGGCGGCGGCGACCTGCTCCGCCAGCTGGATGTCACCACGCTGGAGCGCGGTCATGGCGAGGCCCACCGCCTGTTCGGCGAGGCCCCCCATCTGCGATATCATGCCGCGAAGCTGCCCGATCTCCTGGTCGAAGGCGGAGACGGTGTGAGTGGTGGGGGTGCGTTCAGCCATAGCGGCCCGTGATGTAATCCTTGGTGCTGGTCGCACGCGGATTGGTGAACAGGTCGGACGTGTCGCCATATTCGACGAGGCGGCCGAGGTGGAAAAAGGCGGTCCGCTGCGACACGCGCGCGGCCTGCTGCATGTTGTGCGTGACGATGGCGATCGCATAACGGCCGCGCAGCGCGCCGATCAGCTCCTCGATGCGCGCGGTCGCGATCGGGTCGAGCGCCGAACAGGGCTCGTCCATCAGGATCACTTCCGGGTCGACGGCGAGCGCGCGGGCGATGCACAGCCGCTGCTGCTGCCCGCCGGACAAGGCGATGCCGCTGTCGGACAGGCGATCCTTGACCTCCTCCCACAGCCCCGCGCGACGGAGCGACGTCTCGACCACCGCATCCAGCTCGCCGCGCCCGCGTGCCAGGCCGTGGATGCGCGGCCCGTAGGCGACATTGTCGTAGATCGACTTGGGAAACGGGTTGGGTTTCTGGAACACCATCCCCACTCGCGCGCGCAGCTCGACCACGTCCATGTCGCGCGCATGGATGTCGCGCCCGTCCAGCCGGATCTCGCCCTCCACCCGCGCGCCGGGCACCGCGTCGGTCATGCGGTTGAGCGTTCGCAGCAGGGTCGACTTGCCACAGCCGGACGGGCCGATCAGCGCGGTGACGTGATCCGTGTCAATATCGATCGAAACGTCGTCCAGCGCACGGATCGTGCCGTAAAAGGCGCTGACGCCGCGAGCGGTGATCTTGACCGTCATGCCTGCCGCCCCGTTCGCGCGCGCCAGTATACCGCGGCGCTGTTCATCACGAGCAGAAAGGCGAGCAGCACGATGATCGCGGCCGAGGTCTTCTCGACGAAGCCGCGATCGATCTGGTCGGACCACAGGAATATCTGCACCGGCAGCGTCGTCGCCGGCCGGGTGAAGCCGCCCGGCGGCGCGGCGATGAAGGCGCGCATCCCGATCAGCAGCAGGGGAGCGGTTTCTCCCAGCGCGCGCGCACCGCCGATGATCGCGCCTGTCAGGATGCCCGGCATGGCGAGCGGCAGGACATGGTGAAAGACGACCTGAACCGGCGATGCTCCCACCCCCATTGCCGCCTCGCGGATCGAGGGCGGCACGCCGCGCACCGCACCGCGCACGGCGATCACGATCACCGGCAGCGTCATCAGCGCCAGCGTCAGGCCCCCGACCAGCGGCGCGGAGCGCGGCAGCCCCATCGTGCCCAGGAACAGCGCCAGGCCGAGCAACCCGAAGATGATCGACGGCACCGCCGCGAGATTGTTGATCGACACCTCGATCAGGTCGGTCAGCGCGTTACGGGGCGCGAACTCCTCGAGATAGATGGCGGCGGCGATGCCGGTCGGCAGCGCCAGCAGCAGCGTGACGGCCATCACCAGCAGCGACCCCTTCAACGCCCCCAATATGCCTGCCCTTGCCGGGTCGGTGGCGTCGGCGGAGCGGAAGAAATCGACGTTCGGTTCCCAATCCAGCGCAGGACGCAGCCTTTGCACCAGCGCCTCGCCGGTGGCGGCCCCGCCATGTTTGTACGCAATGTCGAGCGTGCTGGAAGCCGGCACGTAGATCACGAACGGCCGGGTAAGCAGCGCCGGCCGACGACGCAGGGCATCGCGCACCGTCAGCCAGGCCCCGTCCGACAGCAGGCGTGAGCCGCCCGGGCCATAGGCACGGTTGGCGGCGGCGATCACCGTTTCGTCCAGCCCCGCGCTGGCCAGCGCCAGGTCGCCGCCGCGCCCCTCTAGCCGCGCCGGCGTGACCGGCAGGTGGCGCAGGTCGAGCGGCAGCGCGATCGTGGTGCGGACGAACCCCGCCGCGCCCTGGACGACGATGGTCACGAGCAGATAGGCGAGGCAGGCCAGCGCGATCACCACCGCGCCCTGGCAGGCGAGTCGGAAGCGTCGTTCGGCCGCGTGTCGACGCGCCAGGCGCCGGATGCCGGGGCGGGAAGTGCCGGGGCGGGGCAGGGTGCGGTCAGTCATAAGCCTGCCGATAGCGGCGCACGAGCGCCAGCGCCGCGACGTTAAGCAGCAGCGTCACGGCGAACAGGGTCAGCCCCAGGGCGAAGGCAGCAAGCGTCTTGGGGTCGCCGAACGTCGCTTCGCCGGTCAGCAGGTCGACGATCTGGCGTGTCACCGTGGTCGCGCTGGCAAAGGGATTGGCGGTCAGGGTGGCGAGGGCAGAGGCGGCCATGACCACGATCATGGTCTCGCCGATGGCGCGGCTTATCGCGAGCAGGACACCCCCAGCAATGCCCGGCAGTGCCGCGGGGACGAGGACGTGGCGCACCGTCTCGGACGGGGTCGCGCCGAGCGCCAGGCTCGCCTCGCACAGCTCGGACGGCACGGCGGCGAGGCTGTCGTCCGCCACCGAGGATATGAACGGCACGATCATGATCCCCATCACCAGCCCCGCCGCCAGCGCGCTTTCGCCGGACGCGTCGGTCAGGCCCAGCGTCAGACCCAGCCGGCGCACCGCGGGCGCGACCGTCAGCGCGGCGAAATAGCCGTAGACGACCGTGGGAACGCCCGCGAGCACCTCCAAGGCGGGTTTCAGTACCCGGCGGGTGGCGGGGGTGGCATATCGGGTCAGGTAGATCGCGCTCATCAGCCCCAGCGGCACGGCCACCGCCATCGCGATCACCGCGCCGATCAGGAAGGTACCCCAGAACAGCGGCACCGCGCCCAGCGTCCGGCCCGGCGCGTCCGGGTCGATGGTCTGCGGGCTCC
>CAKTFL010000032.1 GCA_934555855.1 uncultured Sphingomonas sp.
CATAGCCGCGCACCGACCCGCCTCCGCCGCCATAATAGCGGCGCGACGGAGCCAGATCGTCGCGCTCGATGCCGAAGATCCCGCCTGCCCTTGCCCGCCCGGCGATCACCAGGCTGGGGCTGACGCCATAATAGTAGGTCGCCTCGACCATGGTCCGGGCATACGGCCGGAAGCCGCCGCCACCCACCGCGCTTTCGGGAGAAAGGTTGAGTTTCAGCCGGTAACCCTTTGTCGGGTTCAGCAGATTGTCGGACGTATCGAACTGCACCTGGCCGGGCAGCGCGGCGATGCCATAGGTTCGGCGCACCCGCTCACCTTGGCCGAAATCATACACGCTCTCATTGGTGCCAACCAACTCCGCGCCGTAATAATAGGTGAAGCGCTTCTGCCAGATCGGCGTCGAGTCATAGCTCCAGCGCACCGACAGGGTGCCGGTAAAGGCGTTGAAGGCGTCATAATTGGTGTGGTCGGCAGAGGCGATCGCGGTGAAGGTCCGGTCGCGACGCCCCGCATTGGAACGGCGGAAGGTGCCCGACAGCCCCTGCTCCTGCGTACCGGCAATCACCGATGCGATCAGCGCGCCTTCCGGCTGGAACAGGTTGCGATGTGTCCAGGAGCCAGTCAGCCTCAGCCCTTGGCCGGTCGAATACCCCGCCTCGCCAGCCAGGCTTCGCGCCGGGCCGCGGCTCTGGCGCACCATCAGGTCGACCTGCTCGGTACCGTCAGGTCCGGGCCGGCCGGTCCGCTGCGGCTCGACCGACACGCCGTTGAACAGGCTGGTCGCGACCAGCGCGTCACGCAGATCGTCGGTCAGCTGACTATCGTAGAGCTGCCCCTGCTTGAAACGCGGAAAGACGTTCAGGTGGTCCAGGTCGAACACGGGATCGCCGCTGGTCACCAGTTGGCCGAAGGACGACCGTGGTCCGGTAGCGACCGGCAGCGTATAGGCACCGACCGGCTCGGGCGACTGATCCTCCAGCAGAATGTCGCGCTGGCCGACCTTGGCGAAGGGATAGCCCTGACGCGGCAGCTGGAGGCTGACATTGGCCTCCGCCCCCTCGATCCGCGCCGCCTCGATCGGATCGCCGACCTTCAGCGGCAGCTCGCGACGGATCAGGTCGACGGGCACGGTCGGGGCCGACTGCACCGTGACGGACGAAAGGGTGTAGAGCCGCCCTGGGGTGGCGGTGATGATCGCTCGCAAGCGCCCGGAATTGGCCGGGTTCTGCTCGGTCCGCGAGATCGCGGTCGCATCATAATAGCCCAGCGAGCGCATCAACCGGACGGCGAGCTGCTCATCCTCCCGCGCGCGGGCCGCGACCTGGGTGGCGTTGGCCGCCTTGCCGTCACCTTCCTCCAGCGCCGACAGCGACCTGAAGCGTCCGGTCAGATCGAGCGTATCGAGGCCGGTGACAACGGTCTCGTACCGGATGGTCGGCGCCTTGTCCCCCTTCACGTCGGCGACGTCCTGCAACGGCGTCGTGTCGAAGCTGCCAATCGGTGCAAGCGGCTGGGCCAGCTGCGGATCCTCCGGCCCGACGGGCGCGAGCGCTGCATCCGGGGCCGGCGCGAACAATGGCGGGGCTGATGATGGCGGAACTGGTGATGGCGGGGCCGTCTGCACCGTTCCCTGCTGCGGCATCGGCTCCAGCGGCGCGTTCAGGTCACCGGAAAGCGGCGGCAGCGCGGCGTTGAACTCGCTGTCGGGCACGATCGGACCGGCGGGCTGGGCGGAGGATTGTCCATCTGCCTGCGGCTTCGGCGCGTCGGGTCCCTGTGCAGGCCCCGTTCCCGGCTGTTGAAGCTGCGCGGCGCAGGGCGCTCCCGCAAGAATCGCCACGCCGAGCCAATAATGACGACGAACGGAACAAGCCAAGCGAAACCGACCCCTTTTCATGAAGGCGGACGTACTCGACTCACCCCCAGTTCCAGCGCAAACGCTCGATCGACCGGATAGTTTCCACTTCGCAACATAGTGGGCGAGCCACGCGCCATGGCCCGGCATTCAGCGGCTCCGATCGGTCGAACAGCCGATCAGGCCGGCAACGGGAATGATCGCCGCATCCCCGCCGGCACGCCGAACGGTCAGCGTGCCCGCCGGAACACGCGCGCCGTCGGTCAGGTCGGCCTGCTGCGTCACCTCCAGGTCGAGCGTCGCTGCCATGCCATCGCCCGAGAAATCGCCCCCTGCGGGAATGCCCAGCGCGGCGTCGCCGCGCGATGCCGTGCGCGGCAAATCCACCGCCCTGCCCGCCACTGACAGGCGCAGCCGCCCCGGCTCGCCGACCGCCATCGCGATCAGCTCCGGGTCCGGACCGTTGCGCCACAGAAAGGCGGCGCAGCCCTTGGGCGGCAGCGCCTGCTGACCAATCGCGCCCAGCACGGGCGGACTGATGGCCGCCGCCGCTTGGGTCAGGAACAACGCGACCGGGATCATGCGCCCCACCATAGCATGGCCACCCAGGCCGGGTAAGCCGCCGCGGCCAGAAACAACCCGAACGGCAGCGCCGTGTGCCCCGCCACCTCGCGGCCCCGCATGGCGGCCCCGAGCGCGACGCCGAGGCCGATCAGGCTCCCGATCAGCAGCACGGCCGGCAGCATCCGCCATCCCAGCCACAGGCCGATCGCGCCGAGCAGCTTGGGATCGCCCCCGCCCATCCCTTCCCGCCCGCGCAGGCGGCGATAGGCGAACGCGATCAGCCACAAGCTACCAAAGCCAGCCAGGCCGCCGACCAGCCGCTCGTGCAGGTCCGGCGCCATGCCCAGCAATCCGGTCGCCACCCCGCTCATAGCCAGGGCCGCGGTCAGCCGGTCCGGCAACCAGAATGCCGCCAGGTCGAGCGCGCCCAGCGCCAGCAACAGCCAGCCGAACAACGCGCCCGCCGCCCCCTCCAGGCCGGGTGACCCCAGTCCCGCGATCACGCCGATCGCCACGGCAATCAGCTCTATCACGAGGTGCCGCGCGTCGATCGACGCCCCGCAGTCCCGGCACCGCCCCTCAAGCGCCAGCCAGCTCAGCACCGGCACAAGATCGCGGGCGCGCAGCACATGGCCGCAGGCGTCGCAGGCCGACCGACCACGAACGACCGACCGGTCCTCCGTCCAGCGGATCACCAGCGCCGCGATGAAGCTGCCCGCGATCGCGCCCAGCACGCCCAGTCCTGCCGCCCAGGCGGGAGCCGACAGGGGTAGTGGAGTGATCGGCAGGATCATCGGCCGTCGTTACCCGCAGCGGCTCTGGGTCCGCAATCGCTGCCGGTTTGTAAACGCCCCCGCCCGGACCTAGATCGCTGTTGTCCACGCTACCGGAACCCCGTCCATGCCCGCTGCCGATCCCGTCGTGATCCTGTCCTATGCCCGAACGCCGATGGGCTCGTTCCAGGGAAGCCTGTCCGCCGCAAGCGCGACCGAGCTGGGGGCAGCCGCGGTCGGCGGAGCCGTGCAGCGGGCCGGCGTCGCAGCCGACTCCGTCGAGGGCATCTATATGGGCTGCGTGCTGTCGGCCGGTCTCGGTCAGGCGCCGGCCCGGCAGGCGGCGATCGGCGCCGGGCTCGGCACCCATGTCGAGGCGACCACCATCAACAAGATGTGCGGGTCGGGGATGCAGGCGGCGATCATGGCGGCCGATGCGCTCGCCGCCGGCTCCGCCGACCTGCTGGTCGCGGGCGGCATGGAAAGCATGACCAACGCGCCGTTCCTGTCAAAAAGACACCGCGCGGGCGCGCGTATCGGCCACGACACACTGCACGATCACATGTATCTCGACGGGCTTGAGGACGCCTATGAGCCCGGACGGCTGATGGGATCCTTCGCGGAGGATACCGCCCGCGAATACCAGTTCACGCGCGCCGCGATGGACGACTACGCCATCCGCAGCCTGACTCGCGCCCAGGCGGCGCAACGGGATGGCAGCTTCGACCGGGAAATCGTCCCTGTCGAGGTACGCGGCCGCAAAGGCAGCGACACGGTCGCGCTCGACGAGCAGCCCGCGCGCGGCGACATCGCCAGGATCCCGACGTTGAAGCCCGCCTTTTCCCGCGACGGCACCATAACCGCCGCAAACGCCTCTTCCATTTCGGACGGCGCGGCCGCCCTGGGGTTAACCCGCGCCTCGGTCGCCGATCGGCTCGGCGTCACGCCGGTGGCGCGGATCGCTTCCCATGCCGCGCACGCCCATGCGCCCGCCCTCTTCACCACCGCGCCGGTATTCGCGATGAAGAAGGCGCTGGACCGGGCCGGCTGGAGCCAGAACCAGGTGGACCTGTTCGAGGTGAACGAGGCATTCGCCGCGGTGGCAATGATCGCCATCCACGACCTTGGCCTGGATGCCGAGCGGGTCAACATTCATGGTGGCGCCTGCGCGCTCGGCCATCCGATCGGCGCATCCGGCGCGCGCGTGCTGGCGACGCTGCTGTCCGCGCTTCAGTCGACCGGCGGCAACCGCGGCCTCGCCTCGCTATGCATCGGCGGCGGCGAGGCGACGGCGATGGCGGTGGAGCTGATGCGCTGACCGCGAAGCAAGAGTCTCAGGGCAGCGTTTCGGTGGGATCCAGCCCCCACAGGCCGCTTACCTCGACATAGCCGGCCTGTCCCTTGACGTCGAACCGGCACCAGCCGCTGCCGCAGTGGCTCAGGCGCCCGACCACGCCCGGCGCCGCCCGCCAGAGCAGCTTCCCGTCAGGGGCGGGACGGTCGAGCATGGTGACCGGCTGGGCACCGCGCACAATAGCGGTCCGCGTTCCGCTCAACAAGGTGGCCAGCACCCACCCCTGGGCGCCGTCCGGATCCTCGATCCGCCGCCACTCCTTGAATACGCCCACTACCCGCACGGGCAGGTCGGCCCGCTGGTAGAGCCAGCTCGCCGGGTAAGTTCGTGCCGGGCCGGTCCGCATCCGTGCGCGGCTTGCGGCGATGGAAGCGAAATAGGGCGGCTTCTTCTTCGGCGCCACGGCGCCCAGCGGCGCGGCGACGATCGCCAGCACGGCAAGCCCCGAAAGGGGGCGGGCAACGCAACGCATTCAGCTACTCCCTGTTGCCCATCGCCCTAGACCGGACGATGGTCCGGCAGCAACCACCGTTGACGTGGCCGCGACGCTTCGCCAAGCCTCCATCCCGATGGGAGACACCCGCGCCTGCCCGGACCCGCAAGTGGTCGTCACCCGCGCGTTGCCGGAGCCCATCATGGACCGGCTGGAAGCGCTGTTCCGGACCGACAATAATCGCGCCGACCGGCTCTTCGGGCGTGAGGAACTGGCGGCCGCGATGGCGCGCTGTGACGTGCTCGTGCCCACGGTCACCGACCGGATCGACGCGGAACTGATCGCGGGAGCCGGCGGCCGGCTGCGGCTGATCGCCAATTTCGGCAACGGCGTCGATCATATCGACCTGCGGGCGGCACGCGCGCGCGGGATCATCGTCACCAACACGCCGGGCGTCCTGACGGAAGATACGGCGGACATGACGATGGCCCTGGTCCTGGCGCTGCCACGACGCCTGGCGGAGGGGGAGCGACTGGCGCGCAGCGGTGCCTGGACCGGCTGGCGTCCCGGCGCGATGCTCGGCAACCGCATCGCCGGCAGGACGCTAGCCATCCTGGGCATGGGGCGGATCGGCCAGGCGGTGGCGCGGCGTGCCCGGGCATTCGGCCTGGCAATCCGTTACCATAACCGCAGCCGCCTGCCCGCGATCCTGGAAGCGGAGCTGGGCGTCTCGTGGCAACCCGATCTCGATGCGCTCCTTGCCGAGGCGGACATCCTGTCGATCCACACGCCCCACACGCCCGCGACCGATCGCCTGCTCGACGAGCGCCGGCTCGCGCTGCTCCGCCCCCACGCTTATCTGGTCAACACCGCCCGCGCTCAGATCATCGACGAGGCGGCGTTGATCGCGGCGCTGGAGAACGGGCAACTCGCCGGGGCCGCGCTCGACGTCTATTGGCGGGAGCCCGCGATCGATCCACGCCTGCTCGCGCTCGATAACGTCGTGCTGCTGCCGCACACCGCCTCCTCGACCATCGAGGGACGGATCGCGACGGGCGACAAGGTGATCGCCAACGTCCGCGCCTGGGCGGACGGCCACCGCCCGCCCGATCAGGTGCTGGAGGGTTGGGCCTGATCTGAAACGCCACACCGGCCGCCGAGGACGATGACTGTGCGCCTCAAAACCTGATCGAAGTGAAACTCACTGGCCATTCTGCCGTTAGGAACAACGGCAGGTGAGCAGATGAAGAACGGATTCGACGCCAAGGAGGATGAACTCAAGAATCGGCAGGGCGGCAAGCTCTATCCGATCGGCATGTCGTTACGCTCGACCTTCTCGCCTCCGGACGGCGAAGAACTGCAATCCAGGATCACGAGCCTGATGGTCGAACTGTCCCACCAGCCCTACGAGCCACTGGGGAGCGAGCCGTCGCCCCGACCGACGCCATCGCACGCCGAGGCGCACCAGTCCGAACAGGCAGTGCCCCGGTCATTGCTGCGCCAGCTCACCCGTATGTTCAGGCGTCATCACTGAGCTTGTCGAGACCTGTCGCTCGCGGCCGGCGAACGACGGGTCAGCGTGACGTCATCCCGGCCTAGAGTCTAATCTATCCAAGCTGAACCTGTCTCGCCCTTGTGCCTCGTCGCGAAGGCGTGGTCCAGTTTGGCTCCCGTCTTCGCGGGAGCACAAGGACGCGATGATTGATCAATCAGATTGCTTTCAACCTGCCTGGATCAAGGCCTAGTCCCCGGTCAGGATACGGTCGACCAGCTGCTTCACCGTGGGCACGAAGCCGTTGGAATAGAACGGATCGCGCTTGAAATTATAGGCAGCGTGACCGGCGAACATCAGGTTCGCTTCCGTGTCACCGCCATGAGCGATGTCCTGCAGCGTCTTCTGGATGCAGAAGGAGCGCGGGTCGGCCAGCCGCCCGGTCGAATTGGTCTCGGTGTCCGCCCAGCTCGAAAACAGGCACTGCGACAGGCAGCCCATGCAATCGGCCTGATCCTTGCGAATCTCCTTGGTCTCCTCCGGCGTGACGAAGACCAGCGTGTTGTCCGGCGTCTTCAGCGCCGTGGTGAAGCCGTGACCGAACCATTCGCGTGCGCGCAGCAGGTCGTTGCGCGTGACCCAGAAGTTCTTGCCCTTTACCCCCACGTCGAGCTGGAAGACATGGTCTCCCGCCTCTTGGGTGGAAAAGGCGATCTGCCGCTCCGACCGTCCATCAAGGTTACGCAGGAAGGGGTTGCGTACCGCCGACGAATAGAAGCCGGTCGGCGAAAATCGATGGAGCAGGACGTCGCCCTCATCGATCGTCATGAGCCGGTCCTTCCACCCCTGCGGAATGGGGCTTTCCTGCGTCAGCAGCGGCCGGGTGCCATATTGGAACGCGATCTGGCCGAGTTCGGGATTGTCGACCCAATCGTTCCAGTCGCGCAGATACCAGACGCCGCCGGCCATGATGATCGGCGTGCTGTCGGGAATGCCGCCCTCGCGCATGGTGTCGCGCAGCGCCTTGACGCGCGGATAGGGATCCTCGGGCTTGAGGGGATTCTCGGCATTGGACAGGCCGTTATGCCCGCCAGCCAGCCAGGGGTCCTCATAGACGACCGCCGCCAGCCACTCCGCCGCCTTGGAATAGGCGCGCTTCCACAAGGCGCGGAAGGCACGGCCCGAGCTGACGATCGGCAGGTAGCTTACCTCGTGAGAGGCGGCGATCTCCGACAGCTTGTACGGCATTCCCGCGCCGCAGGTCACACCGGCGACCAGCCCGCGCGTCCGCTCCAGCACGCCCTGCAACACCCGCTGCGCGCCGCCCATCTCCCACAGCACGTTGATGTTGATCGCGCCCTTGCCGCCGGCAATGTCCCAGGCGCGGCGAACCTGCTGAACCGCGCCCTCGATGGCGTATTCGATCAGCTCCTCGTGCCGTTCACGCCGGGTCAGCGCGCGATAGACCTGGGGAATGATCTTGCCGTCCGGGTCATAGCTGTCGGCGTTCACCGCCGACACAGTGCCGATCCCGCCTGCCGCCGCCCAGGCACCCGCCGAGGCATGATTCGTCGCCGCAACGCCCTTCCCGCCCTCGACCAGAGGCCAGACCTCGCGGCCATTGTACAGGATCGGGCTCAGGCCTTTAAACACGGAACGCGGCACCTTTCGGACAAATCATTCAGTGCGATATAGCGAATGTTGTTGACCGGGCTAGAGAGTAGTTGCGTCAGCCCAGGGCGCCGGGCCGGCCCATCGCTTCTTCGTAGAGCGTCCGGTAGCGCGCGATCATCGTCGCCGAATTATAATCGGCGGCCGCCTTTGCCCGGTTGGCCGCGCCAACTCGGCGGCGAAGGGCAAGGTCCAGCACCAGGGGTTGGAGCGCGTCACGTAACCGGATCTCGCCATGATGCTCGGCAATGAACGGCAGGTTTTCCGCCGCCACCATGCGGGGCACGTCGCCGACCGGCGTGCTGACGATCGGCAATGCCGCCGCCATGCCCTCGACCACGGAAATGGGAAACTGCTCCGACCGCGACGACAGGGCCAGGATGTCGAACAGCCCGGCATAGCGATAGGGCCTGTCGAGGAACCCGGGCAGCAGCAGCCGGTCGGCGATGCCCATCGCCGCGGCGGACTGGACGATCGTGTCCCGTTCGGGGCCCTCGCCGACCACCACGAGCCGAAATCGTCCAGACAGGCCGCCACAGGCGCGGACCAGCAGCGGCAGGTCCTTGACCGCGCGCAGCCCGGCAACGGCGCCGATCACCACCTCCTTGTCGCGCCGGATCAGGCCGGGGATCGCCTTCGGATCGGGCTTTGCCGCGTACAAGGCCGTGTCAATGCCGTTCAGGATGCGCCGCACACGCTCCGGCGGCTGCTTCCAGCTTCGCAGCGCGATCGCTTCCAGCGTTTCCGACGGCACCACAAGCGCGTGCGCGGCCGCCAGCGCGATCCGGCGGTACAGGTTGCGCTCCAGCTTGAGCCCGGTGGCCTCGTCGTCGTTGAAGCCGTCCTCGTGATGGATCAGCGGCGGCAATCCCTTTCCGAACACCCGCCGCGCCATCAAGCCGTCGATCGCGCCCCAGTTGTAGGTCAGTACCAGGTCGAACCCGCGCATGAACCGCGCGATCGCCTCATAGCGGGCGACCGACGGTTTGCCCTTCAGCGGCGGCGGGTTCTGCGCGATCTCATAAGGCACGCCCTTCGCGATGGCATCGCGCGCGCCGAGCGCGTCCGGCACGCCCGAGACGATGACATGCCTTGCCCGGTCACCCCAGGCGTTCATCAGCCGAACCGCGCGCGCTTCCTTGCCGCCGAGCGAGAAGGAGGAATGGAGGTGCAGGATGCGTACGGGAGAGGCCATGCGACCTGCCCTATCACTCCCCTCCGCCGTGCGGGAAGGGGCCGCCTAGACCGCCGCCTAACCCGCCGCCGCGACCAGCCGCTCGACCGCCTTGGCGACACCCGTTTCGGCCAGGGTCGGCGCATGGCCGACGCGCGGCACGGTCAGCAACGCCGCGCCCGGCAGCGCAGCCGCCATGCGCTCCGCGGTCCGCCGGCCCAGCACGTCGGACCGCTCGCCGCGCACCACCAGCACCGGCCGGGTCGCCAGCGCCGCCAGCGCGCCCCACATGTCGGGCGCGGCCTCGTTGCCGGGCACCTTGAACGGTTCGGCGATCTTCAGGTCGTAGTCGAGCACGATCCGCCCCGCCCCGGTCAGTCGATAGAGTCGCTTGGCCATGCCGAGCCAGTCTTCGATCGTCCAGTCGGGATAGACGTCGCCATTGCTCTCCTGCACCGCCCGCGCCGCGTGCATCCAAGTCGGGAAGCTGGAGCCGCGCCCGACATAGCCGCGTATACGGCGGATGCCGTCCGGCTCGATCTCGGGACCCACATCGTTCAGCACCGCCGCCACGACCGGCGCACCCGCCGCCGCCAGCAGCATGGTCACGATTCCGCCCAGCGAAGTCCCGATCGCCACGAACCAACCGATCCCCTGATCGGCCAGCAGCGCCTGCACGTCCCGGACATAGGTGGCCGGGACATAGGTCATGGGGTCCCTGGCATATTCGCTGCCGCCCCGTCCGCGCAGATTGACGGCAAGCACCCGCCGCGCGCCCGCCAGCCGGCAGGCCAGATCGTGAAAGTCACGCGCATTGCGGGTCAGCCCCGGCAGGCACAGGACCGGCACCGCGCCCGGCTCGCCCGGATAGTCGCGGTAATGCAGCTTGAGGCCGTCATGCGACCAATAGCGGTTCTCATATGCCGGCATGGTTGCACGTTCCCATCTGGGCGCCCCATATCGCCTTATGCCCGTCAGCCCGCAAGCGTATCGCCCCGAAACCGCCCTCCTGACCCTTGGCGACAGCTTCTACGACCCGGTGGAGGCGGCAGCGTTCCCCGACACGTCCTTACGTTTTCGCAACGATCGCGCAGCGGCGCAAGTCGGGCTGGACGGGCTGACCGACGCGGAGTGGACCCGGCATTTCGGTCGCTTCGCCCCGCTCGACGGTACGCTGCCTCAGCCCCTGGCGCTGCGCTATCACGGTCATCAATTCCGCCAGTATAATCCGGACATTGGCGACGGACGCGGCTTCACCTTTGCCCAGCTGCGCGACCGATCGGGCCGGCTGATGGACCTCGGCACGAAGGGGTCCGGTCAGACGCCCTACAGCCGCTTCGGCGACGGCCGCCTGACCCTCAAGGGCGGGGTGCGCGAGGTTCTTGCGACCGAGATGCTGGAGGCACTGGGCGTCCCCACTTCGCGGACCTTCTCGCTGATCGAGACGGGAGAAGCGCTCGACCGAGGCGACGAGCCGTCGCCAACCCGCTCCGCGGTGCTGGTCCGGCTGAGCC
>CAKTFL010000033.1 GCA_934555855.1 uncultured Sphingomonas sp.
TCACCCCCGACGAGGCCGCGCTCGCCCGTGCCCGCGCGATCGTCGCGGCGTTCGCGGCGGCGCCGGGTCAGGGCGCGCTCCAGCTCGACGGGCGCATGGTCGACGCGCCGCATCTGAAGCAGGCAAGAAGACTTCTGGAAAGCGCCAACTACCCCAGACACTCAGACGGCTAGCGACCCGCGCGGCCGGCAGGGTGTGCCCGCGCCGATCAGAATTCCGACCAGTCGTCCTCGCTCGCCATCGCCGCCGCTGCGCCACCGCCGGCGACCTTGCGACGCTTGGCGCCCGTCATGATCCGACCAGCGTCCGCGGCGCGGGCTTGGAGCTGATGAATCATCGGAACGACGGCCCGGCTCTGCTCCCCATCCTGATCGAGCGTGAAGCGGGCGACCTGAGCCGCGAGCGCGCCGGCCTCATCGGCCAGGCTGCGCGCGGCGGCGGTGGCCTCCTCGACCATGGCGGCATTCTGCTGGGTCATGCCGTCCATTTCCGTCACGGCCGTGTTGACCTGCTGAAGGCCGTTGGCCTGCTGCTCGGCGGATGCCGCGATGGTGCCGATCAGCGTGCTGATCTCGCCGATCCGGCCGATGATCCGCTCCAGTGCGGCGCCGGTCTCGCTGACCAGCCGCACCCCCGCCTCCACCTGATCGGTCGAGGCCAGGATCTTGGTCTTCACGTCCTTGGCGGCATCGGCGGACCGCTGCGCCAGCGCGCGAACTTCCGAGGCCACCACGGCGAAACCCTTCCCCGCGTCACCCGCGCGCGCCGCCTCGACGCCCGCGTTGAGCGCCAAGAGGTTGGTCTGAAAGGCGATGCCGTCGATCACGGAAATGATGTCGGAAATTTCCGAAGACGCCCGCTCGATGCCGTTCATGGCGTCCACGGCGCGTGCGACCACCTCGCCGGACTGCTCGGCCTCGGTGCGGGCCATCGTGACCACCGAGTTGGCCCGCACCGCCCCGGCCGCCGTCTCGCGAACGGTGCCGGTGATCTCGTCCATCGCGGCCGCGGTCTGCTCAAGGCTCGCCGCCTGCTGCTCGGTACGCTGGGACAGGTCGTCCGACGCCTGGCGAATGTCGCTGGCGCCATTGTTGATGCCGGACGCAGCGTGGGAGACCGCACCCAATGCCGCCGCGACCACCTCCATGGCATGGTTATAGTCGAGGCGAAGCCGCTCATATCCATCGGGAAAGGGTTCGGTGATGCGGAACGTGAGGTCGTTCTGGGCGAGCCGGCCGAGCCCGGTGCCCAGTTCCTCGACCACGTGCTGCTGGCGAGCGCCAGCGGCCGCGACCGCTTCGCCGTTGCGGCGGAACACATCCATCGACCGGATCATGCGGCCGACACAGTCGCGATGATCGCCATGGGCGATGGGCGTGGTCAGGTCGCCCGCCGCGATCCCCTCCATGCGGACCACCGTGTTCACATAAGGATCGCAGATCAGCGTCTTGGCGACAGTTCCGACCAACGCCGTGAAACCAACCGCTGCGATCGCCAGACCCAGCAGCAGCGCGGGAGACGCGGCGGCGTTCAGGGCGAGCCATGTCGTGCCGGCGGGAACCGCAGCCGATGCAACATAAATCATCCGCAGAATGTCGAATTTCCGCCGGATCGGGGCGTGCTTGTGGAACCAGTCGAACATGAACTTCCCAATCCTTCCTCAAGCGGCCGCGAGCGCCGGGTCCGTCGCGTATGCAACGACCGCGATGAGGTAGAACAGGATGGTAAGATTGGCGTTGGTGACGCCCTAGTGGTTTACCGCATGAGGTGCCGGCCGGTGAACGGCCAGGGCAGCCCGGACGAGCGCGGCGACGGAGGTGACCTCCAGCTTGTTCATCAGGCTGGCACGATGCACCTCGACGGTACGCAGGCTGATCTCCAGCCGCTCGGCAATCTGCTTGTTGCTGCACCCCTCGAGCACGATGTCCAGCACTTCCCGCTCCCGACGGCTGAGGCGGTCGAAGCGCTGGCGGGCATCACGGCTTCGCTCCACCTCGGCCTGACGTCGCTCCAGCTGGCGATGCGATTCATCGACGGCCGCGAACAGCTGCTCGGGCCGACACGGCTTTTCCAGATAATCGACGGCACCCAGCTTCATCGCCCGAACCGCGGACGGAACGTCACCATGTCCGGTCAGGACCACCATCGGCCATCTGTCCTGCCGAAGCGCGACCCGCTCCATCAGGTCGATCCCGTTCATGTCGGGCAGCAGGAGATCGACAAGGACGCAGCCCGGTTCGTGATGGTCAAGCGCCGTCAGAAACGCGTCGCCCGATCTGAAGGGAACAAGATGCAGGCCGCCCCGCGTCTGCAGCAGCGCACGCAGCGATTCGCGCACCGCGACCTCATCCTCGACGATGTAAACGAAACGGCTCATGCATCGTCCTCGACAGGATCAATGGGAAAAAGGAAGCAGATGCGAGCGCCCCCGTCCGGAGCGCTGCCGAACGAGATGTGCCCTCCATTTTCCTCCATGATGTGGCGGCAGATCGCCAGGCCCGCGCCCATCCCATGGGGTTGGGCCATGGAGGGAAAGGGCCGGTGCAATGCTTCCAGCGTTTCGGCGGAGAAGCCGGGACCGGCGTCGCTGACGGAGACCTCGACCTGCCCTGCGTGCCGCCTGGCCCCGATGGTGATCCTCCGCTCTGCGCGCGGCAAGGTCGCCATCGCTCCCATCGCGTTGTGCAACACGTTGACAAGGGCCTGCTGGATCTGAACCCGGTCGGCGAAGATGCTGAGACCGGCATCGATATCCAGCACCAGGTCAACGCTGCCGCGTGCGCCGGGCAGCGCCAGCAGCAGGGCGTCGTTCACCAGCATTCCGACCGACAGCCATTCGGCCAGACGATCCTCACCGGACAGGAAGCTTCGCAGGCGCCGGATGATATCGCCCGCCCGTTCGATCTGGCCGGCGGCGCGATCTGCATGATCGAGCAAGGCCCCGGTGTCTGCCGCCGCCGCATCGATCTTCAGCGCGCCAAGATAGTTCGCGGCAGCCGAGAGCGGCTGGTTGAGTTCATGAGCGAGCCCGACCGCTACCGCCCCGAGCGCATCGAGCCGCCCCCGACGCAGAAACTGATGGCGCAGGTGCCGCAGGTGCCGCAAGTCCCGTGCGGCTCGCACATTCTCGGTCACGTCCCGCACGGCGCCCAGCACCCGCTCCAGGCGACCATGCGCGTCATAGACGCAATGGCCGACAGCCTCCATCACCCGAACAGGCGTGGACGGGCGCGATCGATACCGGAATCGCAGGCTCGTGGCTCGATCGCCGACCAGCCTCGCCGCTTCCTGGACGAGCATTCGCGCGTCGTCGAGCACGACGAAGCGGTACCATTGGCCAAAGCTGCGGAGCTTGCCCGCGGGCAGGCCCATGCGTTCTTCCGCGCCCGCGCTCCATTCCAGCCGGTCATCGCGAACATGCCAGCTAAAAAAGCTGATCTCGTTGGCTTCGGCGACGATGTCCAGCCACGGAGCAAGCTCCGTCGCGGCGCTCACATCCCACATCACCCCAGGCTGGGAGGTGCATCGCACGTCGCCCTGAGGCCCGTCGACCGTCGATGACAGGACGGCGTTCACCATGAGGGGTTCCCGACACGCGGGCGAGGCGCAGCCCCCATATGATCGAGGGATGAGCGACTAACGAACGCCCGACATAGCGGGACAGAAGGCAACCCATACGGTGAACAGTTCATCTATCCGACCCGTAATCCCCAACGCCGGCAACTCATGTTCTACTTGACGCCTGTTTTCAGCCATCTGAATCATCAGCTAGGGCGGACACATCCTGTTTTATAATACAAAAGAAAATTACGTCAAAATGTATCGTATACTGGCGACGCAGGATCTGTCCCATATAGTATCACCTGCGAGCATGAGTTCGTTCAGCTGCCGTGACCAGGCGCCAACACCAGTTCGTCTGCAGACGGTCCCGGCCGGCCACCTGACCATCGCCATGCCCTGGCGAAAGCGCGCCCTGCCAAGGCCGAGAAGCCGGGCCTGAGCAGCAGCCAATCGCGAATTGCGACACCCGGGACGGCGCCCATTAGCTGCTTGTAGCCGCTATCCCCCGCTCCCCAATCGACCAGCCTGATATCGCGCGCGCGCGCGTCCGCCAGGTCGCGATACTGGAGCAGCTTGCCCGGCGAATGCTTGCGGAACCGGGGATCATAGCTGTTGGCGATCGCATAGCGCAGCGCGCCGGTGTCGAGGTTGAAGGAAAATGCGGCGGGTCGCTCGCCGACGCTCAACACTGCCGCGCTCATCATGCCGGCCAGCACGGGATCAGCGGCGGCCGCACGCCAGAATGCGCCATGACTGCGGGCAGTGAATTTCGCGTCCTCGCCTCCGGTGCGGGTCGCGATCCAGCTCGCGTCTTCGATCTCGGCGCACCTGTCGAACAGGTCTCCCTTCCAATCCCCCCCGCCGGCAAGGCGCCATTCCAGCGCGCCGTGGCTGGCGAGGTGTTTTTCGTGAAAGCGGTTTTTTCGCAGCGTGGAGCCCCGCGGCCACTGGCCGTCCGCCTCCATTGCCTCCATGTCGAGCAGCCAGCTCGTCGCGACCAAGCGGTCGATAGCCGCCCACCCCTTGGCGCGCGCCGTGCTCACCAGCGCCGAAGCCGCCGGATCGCCGTCGTAAACCGGCCCGATGCGAAGTCCGCGCACCTCCCCGGCCAGGGCATCCAGCGCCGCGTCCCAGCTTGCGCGCGACAGATGCTCCGCCACGGGAAAACTCCGAAACGGCCAATAGCATCCCGGCACTGCGGCCAGTCCCAGGATCGCCGGGCCGAGCGGCACCAGGGGAATAGCCAGCACCGCCGCCGTACCCTGTTCTACCAACACCGTCCGCGGTTCACCGCCATAGGCCGCGATTGCTGCCGCGAACCAGCCGTGGCGCAGGAAGCGGTGGCTGTGCGCCGCCCGCTCCGCCACCTCGTCGATCGCGGTGGATAGCCCCTCGACGATCCGGGTGCGGGGATCGGCGGCAATGCGAAAGGCGCTGGACGGAGTGAAGCTGCTCACGCGGCGGGCGTTAGCAACATTCGGTTACCAAGCCGTGCAGCTGGCGGTCGCCCGCTTGCCACCGGCGGCAAGCTTGCTTAGCCCTGTCGTTGATGCCGACCTTTGCGCCGACCGTCTCCACCATTGCCGAAACGATCCAGCTGTCGCTGTCGCCGGTGTTCATGCTGGCGGGTATCGGCGCCATCCTGAACATGCTGGTCGGCCGCCTGTCCCGCGTGGTCGACCGGGCTCGGGTGCTGGAAACGCTGCATCCCCGATCGGCCGGGCCGGAGCACGACCGCCATGTCTGGGAGCTGCAGCTGCTCGACCGGCGGATGCACATCATCAACGCCGCGCTCGCCCTGGTGACGCTCAGCGCCGTCATGACCTGCCTCGTCGTCGCGCTGTTGTTCGTGGCGGAGCTCATTCACCTGCGGATCGGCCGCTATCTCGCGATGGCGTTCATCCTGGCGATGGCGCTGCTGATCCTGGGCCTTGCCTGCTTCATGCTGGAGGTCAGGTGGTCGATCCGTGCCATCCGCATCCGTCCCGAACTACTGCGAAAGGCGCAATGATCGAGAAACGGTTGTTGCAGCTGGCGGTGGCGCTGGCCTGCCTGGTGCCGCTCGCGACCGGAAGCCTCGGCGTGCTTTCCGGGCCGGCCTTTCTCGCGCAGCCCCCGGCCGTGCCGCGCGATCTGGACAGCCACTTTCGATACCTGTCCGGCATCTTCCTGGGCGTGGGGATCGCGTTCACGACCTGCATCCCGACGATCGAGGCTAAAGGCCCGCGCTTTCGCCTGCTCGGCGCATTCGTCGTGGCAGGCGGTCTGGCGCGGCTTGCCAGCGTCGCGGCGGTGGGCGTTCCGTCCGGCGGGCACCTGTTCGGGCTCGTGATGGAGCTGGGCGTAGTCCCCGTGCTGTTGCTCTGGCAGGCGAGCGTGGCGCGCCGGCTCCCTGCCTGAACGAGCTATTCCCATGCGCCCGGACCGACGCCAATCCAAGCATTGGCGGCCGAAACATCACAACTTAGGTTAGCCGTCGCGGGACCCGCCATCACGGCCGAGCGTTTGCACTGCCTCGGGTCAGTAGGGACAGCCCTGGACAGCAGGAACGCCATGTGATCGCCATCTTGAGACTGTTCGGCAGCGCCTTCCTGTTCCTGCTCGTCATCGTCGGTCTCGCCGCGACGATCGTGCCGCGCTACCTGGACCGCATCTATTATCGCGGGAACGCGAGCGATCACTTTGATGGGGCGCGCTTTCTGAACCCGGACGGTGACGACGACACGGCCGGCGCGCCGGGCGGCGGGGACCGTGCCGGGTTCTTCTGGCGCTACCTGACCGGGCGTGACAGCCGCCCTGCCTGGCCGGAGCGGGTCGAGGTGCGACCGATCGCTCCACCGGCGCGGGTCGAGGGTGAGGCGATGATCGTGACCTGGGTCGGTCACGCCACGGTGCTGATCCAGACGCACGGGCTCAACATCCTGACCGATCCCGTCTGGAGCGAGAATGCCGGCCCGTTCCGCCTCGGCCCCCGGCGCGTGACGGAGCCGGGCATCGCGTTCGACCGGCTGCCCCGGATCGACCTGGTGCTGCTCAGCCACAATCATTACGACCATCTCGACCTGGCGACGCTGAAGCGCCTGTGGCAGCGGGACCGGCCGCGCATTGTCACGAGCCTGGGCAATGACGCCGTGACCGGCAATGCCGGCGTGCCCGCGACGGCGCTCGACTGGCGGGCGCGCATCCGGATCAGGCCGGGCGTCGAGGTGGCCGTTGTCCGCAATCATCATTGGAGCAGCCGCTGGTTTACCGACCGCAACCGGGCGCTCTGGTCGGCCTTCGTCGTGACGCTGCCTTCGGGCGGCAACCTGTTCTTCGCGGGCGATACCGGCATGGGCGACGGACGCTGGCCGGCGGAGGCAGCCGCCCGAGGCCCCATTCGTCTCGCGCTGCTGCCGATCGGCGCCTTTCGGTTCACGCCCGGCCAGATGGCAAGCGGCAGTCATATTGGCCCCGCCGACGCGGTCGAGGTCTATCGCCGCCTGGGTGCCGCCCGCGCGATCCCGATCCATTGGGGCACATTTCGCCTGAGCTATGAAGGGTACGACACGCCGCGACTGATGCTGGAGGCGGCGATGACCTGCACCCGCCAGGTCGGCTTCCTGCCGGTGGAGATCGGCCGGCCTACCGAGATCGCGCCCTACGCCCCTTCCGCGCCGCTGCCCGCGATGCCACGCGACCAGTTGCTCCGATGCCTTGATAAGCCCGCCGTGCGTGCGTTGCCCTGAGCGGCCCTTGTTCCCATATTGTCCCGTGATGGCCATCCAGATTCGCACCAGCCTCGCCGAGCCCGAAACCGGCGAGACCTTCGTCCCCCACCGCCCGCAGCGGCCCGCCAAGGTGGAAGGCGGCAAGCCGTTCAAGCTCGTCAGCGAATATACCGCATCCGGCGACCAGCCCACCGCGATCCGCGAGCTGGTCGAGACGGCGAAGACCGGCGAAAAGGATCAGGTGCTGCTCGGCGTTACCGGGTCGGGCAAGACCTTCACCATGGCCAAGGTGATCGAGGAGCTGCAGCGCCCCGCGCTGATCCTCGCGCCCAACAAGATCCTCGCCGCGCAGCTCTATGGCGAGTTCAAGTCGTTCTTCCCCGACAATGCGGTCGAGTATTTCGTCAGCTATTACGACTATTACCAGCCTGAAGCCTATGTGCCCCGGTCCGACACCTATATCGAGAAGGAAAGCTCGGTAAACGAGGCGATCGACCGGATGCGCCACTCGGCGACCCGGTCGCTGCTGGAACGCGACGACGTCATCATCGTCGCCTCAGTGTCGTGCATCTACGGCATCGGCTCGGTTGAAACCTACTCGGCGATGATTTTCGACCTGAAAAAGGGTCAGGCGGCCGACCAGCGCGAGATCGTCCGCAAGCTGGTGGCGCTCCAGTACAAGCGCAACGACGCCGCGTTCCAGCGTGGCAATTTCCGCGTCAAGGGCGACAATCTGGAGCTGTTTCCATCGCACTATGAGGACAGCGCCTGGCGGATCAGCTTCTTTGGCGACGATATCGAGGAAATCGTCGAGTTCGATCCGCTGACCGGCAAGAAGATCGCGTCGCTGAACTCTATCCGCGTCTATGCAAATTCGCACTATGTCACGCCCGGCCCGACCATGAAGCAGGCGACCGAGGCGATCCGGCACGAGCTGACCGAACGGCTCAAGGAGATGGAAGCGGAGGGCAAGCTGATCGAGCACCAGCGGCTAGAGCAGCGCACCAATTTCGACCTGGAGATGATCGCCGCCACCGGCAGCTGCAACGGCATCGAGAATTACAGCCGTTTCCTGACCGGCCGCCTGCCCGGCGAGCCGCCGCCCACCCTGTTCGAATATCTGCCCGAGAATGCGATGCTGTTCGTGGACGAAAGCCACCAGACCGTGCCGCAGATCGGCGCGATGGCGCGAGGCGACCACCGGCGAAAGATCACGCTGGCGGAATATGGCTTTCGCCTGCCAAGCTGCATCGACAACCGTCCGCTGCGCTTCAACGAATGGGACGCGATGCGCCCGCAGACGGTCAGCGTCTCCGCCACGCCCGGCTCATGGGAGATGGAACATGCCGGCGGCGTCTTTGCCGAGCAGGTGATCCGCCCGACCGGACTGATTGATCCGCCGGTCGAGATCAAGCCCGTCGAGGAACAGGTCCAGGACCTGATCCAGGAGTGCAAGGCGACCACGGCCAAAGGCTACCGCACGCTCGTTACCACGCTGACCAAGCGCATGGCGGAAGACCTGACCGAGTATATGCACGAGGCGGGGATCAAGGTCCGCTACATGCATTCCGACGTCGAGACGCTGGAACGTATCGAGCTGATCCGCGACCTGCGCCTCGGGGTCTATGATGTGCTGATCGGCATCAATCTGCTGCGCGAGGGCCTCGACATTCCCGAATGCGGGCTGGTCGCGATCCTGGACGCCGACAAGGAGGGGTTCCTGCGCTCCGAAACGTCGCTGATCCAGACCATTGGCCGCGCCGCCCGCAATGTCGACGGACGCGTGATCCTGTACGCTGACCGCATCACCGGCTCGATGGAGCGGGCCATGAACGAAACGGCGCGCCGTCGCGAGAAGCAGGAGGCCTACAATCTCGAGCACGGCATCACGCCGCAGACGATCCGCCGCAACATCGGCGACATCATCGCCCATGTCGCCTCCGCCGATCAGGTCACGGTGCCGATCGACGATGAGCGGCCGCACATGGTCGGCCACAATCTGCGCGCCTATATCGAGGAACTGGAGAAGAAGATGCGAAAGGCCGCATCCGACCTGGAGTTTGAGGAAGCCGGCCGCCTGCGCGACGAGATCCGCAGCCTGGAACAGGAAGAACTGGGCCTACCAGTCGAGCAACACAAAGCGCCAGTCATGGGCCGTTCCAACGAGGGCAAGCCGGGCACCCGCAAGACGCGGTTCGGCAAGCAGCAGGCGATGCGGGCGGGGCGGCGGGCGCGCTAACTACTGCCCGCCCCTCACCCCGGCATTGCCCCTTACCCGGCCTGGTCTGTCAGTTCGGCCTGGCCAATACGACCAGCTTCTCCCCGTTCGTAGTGAGCTTGTCGAAGCCCTGTCTTCTCGGCCCGGAGGCAGCGCAGCGCTTCGACAAGCTGAAGGCGAGCGGCAAGAGATGTCGGCGCGCCTCAGCCGACCGCCAGATCGTCGCGGTGCGACCCGTAATAGCTGGCGACCCGGTCGGCATAAGCCTGGTCGAACACCGGCGCGTTGTTGGCCCAGCTAGGACCGCCTTCCAGCAGCCGGCGGTCGATCGTGACGACGTAGAGGTCGCGGACAGGATCGAACTGGAGCAGGCTGAATGGGATCGGGTAGTAGCTTTTGCCCATGCCCAGAAAGCCGCCCAGGCTCAGCACGGCATGGGTGACCCGGCCCGACCCCTTGTGGACCATGAAGGAATAAACCGTACCGACATGCTCACCGTCGCGGCTTTCGACCTTTATCGTATGGGCCGCATTCGCCTGGACCAGAAGCTGGGTCGGGGTGGTGGTGTCGGTCATCGCATGTCTCTCCCGTAACGACCTGACGAACAGGCGGACCGCTCTGCCGGTTCCGTCACGCCCGCACGGTGTCCAGCGTTGAGCCCGCGGCTTTCCTCCCTCATAAGCGCCGCCATGCGTCCTTTCCCGTCCGGCTTTCTCGCCGCTCTGACCGTGTCCGTTCTCGCCGCCGGCTGCGTCCCCCGCGCGGTGCCGCCGCCTGTACCGGCTCCCCGCCCGGTTGCGCCGCCTGCGCCCGCCCCACGTCCGGCTCCGCTCGCAAGCGATTGGCGCGACTGGCCGGTGACGCCGGGCGACTGGACCTATCGCCAGGATGCTCGCGGCAGCGTTGCGCTGTTCGGACCGCGAGGCCAGGACGCACTGATGGTCCTGCGCTGCGACCCCGGGCGGCGAACGGTTTATCTGTCGGTCTCAGGCAGCGTCGCCATGACGGCCACGTTCCGGACGAGCAGCCTGACACGGGCTGTGGCCCTGACGCCGACCGGGGGCGAGCCGGCCTATCTGGCTGCCGAGATCACACCGGCCGATCCGCTGCTCGATGCCATGGGGTTCAGCCGGGGCCGGTTCGCGATCGTGCGGCCGGGCGCCCAGCCGCTGGTGATACCCGCCTGGCCGGAGATCGAGCGGGTCACCCAGGACTGCCGCGCCTGATCCTGTCCCGCGACGAGGGCGATGATGCTCCTCCAAAAACAGACATAAAACAAGTCTTGTAAGTAGAGGCTGCGCGTATCACAT
>CAKTFL010000034.1 GCA_934555855.1 uncultured Sphingomonas sp.
CTTGAACACGCCCTGACCCGCACGGTGGTGGCGTCGGCCGGCCCCTTCGTCCGACGGGAAGCGTTGCGTGAAGAGGCGTTCTCCAGCACCGAGTTCGGCGGCAATGTCGGCATCGGCGGCGAGCTGCGCCACGGCTTCAACGTCGGCGCGAGCCTGGGCGTGTCACGCGCGATCTTCGACGCGCCGTTGCCGATCTTTGACGTGAAGCCGCGCCGCGACAACCGGCTGGTGGTCCGGACCACGTTGGGCAATCGCAAGATACGCGTTCTCGGCTTCTCGCCGCAGCTGAACTGGACCTACAACCGTATCGAGTCCTCGATCGGCCTGTATTCGATCAACCGCAACCGCTTCGAATTGACGCTCGCCCGCTATTTCTGAACGCTCAGTTTTCCGCGCTGCCGGATATGTCGAACAGCGATCGGTACTGGCGCGGCTGCGAACGGAGATACTGGTCGGGCGCACGCACCTGCCCGCCCAGATGGGCGGCGGCGTGCCAGGGCCAGCGAGGATCGTAGAGGACCGTGCGGGCAAGCGCGATCATGTCGGCGTCGCCGGTGCCGACGATCGCCTCCGCCTGTTCATAGTCAGTGATCAGGCCGACCGCGACCACCGGCATGGTCACGGCCTGCTTCACCGCCCGCGCGAGCGGCACCTGATAGCTGGGGCCGACCGGAATGTCCTGCGCCGGGTCCAGTCCGCCGCTCGATACGTGGATCGCCGCGCAACCGCGCGCTTCCAGCGCCTCGGCGAAGCGGACGCTCTCCTCGATGTTCCAGCCGCCCTCGACCCAGTCGGTGCCCGACACGCGCACGGTGACCGGCCGGTTGGCGGGGAAGGCGGCGCGAACGGCGTCGAACACCTCCAGAGGAAAGCGCATCCGGTTTTCCAGCGAGCCGCCATGATCGTCGTCGCGCCGGTTGGACAGTGGCGACAGGAACTGGTGGAGCAGATAGCCATGGGCGGCGTGGATCTGGACCGCATCGATGCCCAGCCGCGCAGCGCGGGCAGCGCTGGCGCCAAAGGCGTCCCGCACCCGGTCCATGCCCGCGCGGTCAAGGGCGCTCGGTGCATTCTCCCCTTCCGCAAAGGGCAGGGCGGAGGGCGCCACCGTCTGCCAGCCATGCTGCCCGTCCGGCGCGATCTGTTGCCCGCCCCTCCATGGCAGCTCGGTCGACGCCTTGCGCCCGGCATGGCCGAGCTGGATGGCGAGCGGCATCGGCGACCAGCGGCGGATGCTCTCGACCACCCGGGCCATGGCTGCCTCCGTGTCGTCATCCCACAGCCCGACATCGCCATAGGTGATCCGCCCTTCGGGCAGCACCGCCGTCGCCTCGATGGTGAGCAGCGCCGCGCCCGACAGCGCCAGCTGGCCGAGATGGATCAGGTGCCAGTCGTTCATGCGCCCGCCCTCGGCCGAATATTGGCACATCGGCGCGATGACGATGCGGTTGGCGAGCGACAGGGCGCCCAGGTTCAGGGGCTCGAACAGCTTGGGGTGGCTCATGACGATCTCCGGTCAGGTTGCCAGGCATTACGGTCGAGACGCCGCTTGGTGCCCTTGCGGGCTGAACCTTCAACCCCGAAATTCGGTTGAAGGATCAGAGCCGGAGAAACATGCCTTGTCGACCTATCAGAAATCCGAAGCAGCCATCGCCGCGCTGACGCCGGAACAGTTCTACGTCACGCAGCAGAGCGGGACCGAGCGGCCGGGTACGGGCGAACTGCTCAACAACAAGCGGGCCGGCATCTATGTCGACATCGTCTCGGGCGAGCCGCTGTTCGCCTCGTCGGACAAATATGAGTCGGGCTGCGGCTGGCCGAGCTTCACCAAGCCGATCGAGCCGGCCAATGTCGCCGAGCTGAGCGACGCAAGCCATGGCATGGTCCGTACCGAGGTCCGGTCCGCACATGGCGACAGCCATCTCGGCCATGTCTTCGATGACGGCCCGCGCGACCGGGGCGGCCTGCGCTATTGCATCAACTCCGCCGCGCTGCGTTTCGTCCCGCGCGAGCGGATGGAGGCCGAGGGCTATGGGGCTTATCTGGACCAGGTGGAGGATTGAGGCCGGCGGCCTGATTGTCCCTGCCCGGTCCCGCCGCTAAGCGCCGTCGCATGATCGCACCGGCGTCCATGCGGGGCGAGTTCAAGGGAGATCAGGTTCAGTGAAGCACAGCCTCGCCGCGGTCGCGGCGCTTCTGGGCACGGCCGCGGGTAGCACAGCGGCGGCCGCCCAGACCTATCAGCCGCGAGAGGCGTTCGCGCCGTTCGACATGGGGCAGGCGGTCAATCGCTATCGCGGCGGCAACGGCCTGCCCGGCCCGGATTACTGGCAGAACCGCCCCGACTATACGATCCGCGCTACGCTGGACCCGGTACGCAAGACGATCACGGGCTCGGTCGAGATCCGCTATGCCAACAACAGCCCCGATGCGCTGGACGTGCTGTGGCTGCAGCTCGACCAGAACCTGTACCGGGTCGCCTCGCGCGGGGGGCTGGCGTTGGGCGGCGTGCCGCGCGGCTCTACGGAGGGCTTGACGCTCGACGCGGTATCCGTCGAGGTGGACGGGCAGAACAGCGCGATCACGCCAGTCGTTACCGACGCCCGCGCGCAGCTGCGGCTCGCCCGGCCGCTGCTGGCAGGCGGCAAGGCGACGATACGCATTCGCTATCATTACGTGATCCCGGCAGAGGCGTTCGGCGGCCGCACCGGCTGGCTGACGTCGAAGTCGGGCGACATCTTCTCGGTCGCGCAATGGTATCCGCGCATGGCGGTCTACGACGACGTGCGCGGCTGGGACACGCTGCCTTACCTCGCCCAGGAGTTCTACCTGGAATATGGCGACTTCGATTACTGGCTGACGGTGCCCTCCGACATGCTGGTTGCGGGGTCGGGCGAGCTTCAGAACCCGGAAGAGGTGCTGACCCCGGCCCAGCGCGCCGCCCTGGCACGGGCCCGGAGCAGCGACGCCACCGTGACGATCCGGGCGCCCGTCGCGGTCCGCGACCCAGCGACCCGGCCGAAGCGGGGCGGGACGCTGACCTGGCATTACCGGATGCAGAACACGCGTGACGTGGCGTTCAGCGCCTCGCCGGTGTTCGCCTGGGACGCGGCGCGGATCAACCTGCCGGGCGGCAGATCGTCGCTCGCCATGTCGTTTTACCCCCCCGAAAGCCAGGGACGCGATCGCTGGGGCCGCTCCACCGAGTATCTGAAGGATGCCGTCGAGCGCTTCTCGGCGAAATGGTATCCCTATCCCTGGCCGAACGCCGTCAACGTGGCGGGGCCGGCGGCGGGCATGGAATATCCGGGCATCGTGTTCGACGGCATCGACGATGCCGGCAAGGAGCTGTTCTGGATCACCGCGCACGAGATCGGGCATAGCTGGTATCCGATGATCGTCGGCTTCGACGAGCGCCGCCACGCCTGGATGGACGAGGGCTTCAACACCTTCATCGACATCTACGAATCCGACGAGTTCCAGGGCGGGGTCTACGGGCCCAAGCGCGACAGCGAGTTCGCGCCCGGCGGCGGCAATCCGGTGGACGAGATATTGCCGATCCTTGCCGACCCGAACGCGCCGCCGATCCTGTCACGCTCCGACACGGTGATCGAGAAATACCGCCACCCGGTGACCTATTTCAAATCTGCGCTCGGGCTGAAGCTGCTGCGCGAGGAAATTATCGGGCCGGAGCGTTTCGACCCTGCCTTCCGCCGCTTCACCGCCGCCTGGGCGTTCAAGCATCCCAAGCCCGCCGACTTCTTTCGCGCGATGGAAAGCGAGGCGGGGGAGGACCTGTCCTGGTGGTGGCGCGGCTGGTACGCGAACAACTGGCAGATGGACCTGGCGGTCAAGGGCATCGAGCGGGGTGAGGGTGGCGAGCCGCTGGTCCGCGTCGAGGCGCGCGACAGGTTGGTCATGCCCGCGACGCTGCGTGTGACCTATGCCGGCGGCAAGTCGGTCGACCTGAAGCTGCCGGCCGAGACCTTCATCCGTCAGTCCTCTACCCTGATCCCGGTGCCTGCGGGTCAGGTGGTCAGGGCCGAGCTCGATCCCGATCACAAGCTGCCGGATCGGGATCGGGCGAACAATGCGGCCGGTCGGCGGAGGTAGCATAAAGGCGCCGGCAGCGACCGCCGGCGCCCCCGTTATATGCCGAAGCGCAGCGTCGCGCGAAGATCGCGGCCGGCGAGCGGGGCGAAATCCTTGAGGAAGCTCGACGCGCGGCGGGCTGTCACATCGAAGATGTTGTTGGCGCTGAGCACTAGCTGCGTCTTGCTGTCGCGTCCGAAGGGCGACAGGCTGACCGAGGCGTTGACCATCGTATAATCGTTGGTCGGCGTTTCGAACGCGGCGGTGCGGTTCTGGTCGAACACATGCTCCACCTCCGCGCGCGCGGTGAAGGCATTACCCTGTGCTTCCAGCCCGCCCAGAACGCGCGGTGCCGGAATGCGCGGCACGGGGCCGACGTCGACAATGTTGGCGTGGACATAGTCGCCCAGCAGGTCGGCATTGAAGCGCGTCGTGCCGAGCGTGAACAGCGACGCCGACAGGTCCGCCTCGAACCCGTAGTAACGCGCGTCACCCTGCTGATACTGGAAACAGGGCAGGTCCGCCTCGCGTCCTGAGGGTGCCGCCGCTGCTTGGCACACAGCCTGAGCAACCTGGTTCTCGGAAATATAGTCAGTGAACCAGTTGTAATAGGCCGACGCGTCGAGGTTGACGCTGCCGGTATGGGCGTGAAAGGTCGCTTCCAGCCCCCAGCTCTTTTCCAGCCGGAAGTCGGGGTTGCCCAGTTCATAGGCCTGGGTGCCGGCATGGCCGCCATTGGCAAAGATCTCCTCCGCCGATGGCGCGCGCTCGGTATGCGAGCCGTTGAGGCCGATGCGGATCGAGTCGCCGATACCGTAGGACGCGCCGAGCGATCCCGACAGCGCGTGGAACGTGCGCCGGCCGACGAAGAAGCGGTCGTCGGGATCGTTCTTCGCGGTCAGGTTGCTCCATTCGTAGCGCAGCCCGCCTTCTGCCTTGAGCGCGCCGAAATCCAGCTGTTGAACCGTGAACAGGCCCGTCTGATTGGTCTCGTTGCGCGGCAGAAAGGCTTCGTCGCCTTGCACGTCGAACTGGCGGTTGAAGAACTGGACGCCCGATGCGCCCGACCACGCGCTACGGCGGGCCTGAACCAGCTCCAGCCGACCTTCCGTGCCGTTGTTGTAGAAGGCGGTGCCGATCGACCCGTCCTCTTCCAGCTCGAAATGCCGGTAATTGGCATGACCGATGCGGATGCGGATGCGGTCGAACACGTTTCCGCCGGTCTCTACCTCGCCGCGCAGGTCGACGCGGTTCTGGACCAGGTCGAGGCGGGGGCCCTCCTGCTCCTGTCCGACCTGCGTCGCGTAGCGGATCGGGATGCCATAGAAGCTGTCGTAGTGGCTGTACGACACGCCCAGCGAGCCGGTGTCGGTAACGAGGCTGGCACCTGCACCCGCGGTCCAGGTTTGGGAAAAGGAGTTGGGCAGCTTGCCCCTGATGGCGGCGGAGGCGGCGAAGTCGATCGGCTCCTCGCCCGCTTCGACGTTCTGGGGCAGGCCGACCTGGCTCAGCGCCGCGGCTCGGGCGGTGCCCGACAGCGCGTTGCCGCCAATCCGCAGATTGTCCGTCTTCAGGTACGATCCGTCCGCGTGGAGAACGAGGTGCTGGCCGACCGCCACGTCGCCCGCGCCCTCCACGGAGCGTTCGTTGGCGGCCGAACCGTAGTTGGCGATGCCGTTCAGGCGATAGCCGTTCTCCGGCAGCGTGCGCGGGATGCGCGTGTCGACCACATTGACCACGCCGCCCACCGCCGACGAGCCGAACAGCAGCGCCGAAGGACCGCGCAGCACCTCGATCCGCTCGGCGAGCAGGGGATCGATTACGACCGCATGGTCAACCGAGGTGTTGCTGACGTCCACGGAGCCGATGCCATCGGTAAGGACGCGGATGCGATCGCCCTGGAAGCCGCGCAGGATGGGGCGGGAAGCCGTCGGGCCGAACGACGTGGCGGAGACGCCCGGCAGCCGAGCCAGGGTTTCGCCGATCGAGGGCCTGAGATCGCGGGTCAGCGCCTCGCCGGTCAGCACCGATGTGCCCTGGAGCACGTCGCGTTCGCTGCGCTCGAGGGCGCCGGTGACGATCACCTCCGGCCCGTTCGCCGCCGCACGCGACGAAGTTGGCACCGCGGCGGCCGTGACATCCTGGTCGCCATTTACCGCGCCTGACCCGCCGGAGCCGGATTGGGCGAGTGCCGGCCCCGCGACGACGAGGGCGAAAAGGCTCGCGCCGAGCCGAATTGCATTGGTCATGATGACTTCCCTGATCTTGCCGGCGCCCGCCTATTCGCGATGCAACGTTATATCAATGCCTAACTCCGGTGATGAAGCTCGGTTCGTCGCATGCACGGTGAAGGGCCGGCGCTTGGGATATGCCTGGGGCACGCAAAGAAGGCTGCACGACCCGGCCGTTCGGTCTACTGACCGGGGTACCACTTACGGGGATTCGTTCATGCCCTTCTCGCGAGCCGTCTTTTTCTTGTGCAGCGTGGCTATGGCCGCTCCGGCCTTGGCACAGGGCGGCGATCAGTTCCCGGTCCACCACTATGGAGCGCTGGCGATCGCTCCCCGCGGAGATCGGCTGGCGAGCATCGAGCCGATCGGGTCGGGGCGGTCAGCGGTCGTGGTCCGGCGCGTGGCCGATGGCCGCATCCTGCGTACCATCGATCCCTGTGCGACCTGTACCTATGCGGGTCCAGCGTTCGCGGTCGATGGTCGCCTTGCCTTCCTGTCTCGCGACGCCGGAGCCGCCCGGACGGTGGTCATGCTGGACGACCGCAGCGTCACGCGCCGGCTGACCGGGATCGATGGCATCGCCTCCACCCTGCGCTTCTCGCCAGACGGTTCGCGGCTTGCCATGCTCGCCACCTATGGCGCGGCGAAGGAGGCGGGCGCGACCCAAGCCGGCGTCCGCCAGGTCGGGGAGATCGGAGAGGAAAACGACGAGCAGCGGATCGTGATCGTCGATCCGGCGGCGGGGACGGCGCGGCCCGTCTCGCCAGCCGATCGCTATGTCTATGAATATGACTGGACGCCCGACGGGCGTGGTTTCGTGGCCAGCAGCGCGCTCGGCAATGGCGATAACAACTGGTGGGTCGCGACGCTGGACGTGATCGATGCGGCGGCCGGTACGGTGCGCCAGATCGCCAGGCCCACGACCCAGCTCAACATGCCGCGCGTGTCGCCTGACGGCCGCACTGTCGCCTATATCGGCGGGCTGATGAGCGACTTCGGCTCGATCGGCGGTGACGTATGGACGGTGCCGCTGACAGGCGGAGCGTCGACCAACCTGACGGCGGGGGCAAAGGCCACGATCACCTCGCTCGCATGGACGAAGGCCGGGCTGGCGGCGACACGGCTGCGCGGGGCGGACGCCGAACTGGTCGGGATCGATACCCGCGGCTCGGCGCGGGTACGCTGGAGCCGCCCGGCCAGCTTCGCGGCGGGGGACGGGCGCACCGTCTACAGCGCCGACGGGCGGATCGCGGCGACGGTGGTGCAGGACTTTACCCACGCGCCCGCGATCTTCGCCGGTCGGGTCGGGAAGATGAGGCAGATCACGCACGACAACGATGCCGCCCCCGTCAACGCCCGCGCGCGCAACATCGAGTGGAAAAGCGACGGGTTCGACGTCCAGGGCTGGCTGCTCGCGCCGACCGTGGCGGGCGCAAGCGGCAAGGCGGCGATGGTGACCATCGTTCATGGCGGGCCCGCCGCAGCCAGCACGCCCAGCTATGTCGGCACGGGCAGCGCCCCGGCGGCGCTGCTGGCGGCAGGCTATTACGTGTTCATGCCCAATCCGCGCGGCAGCTATGGCCAGGGAGAAGCGTTCACCGCGGCGAACAAGCGCGATTTCGGCGGCGGCGACCTGCGCGATATTCTCGCCGGCATCGACGCGGTGGAGAAGGTCGCGCCGATCGACGGCAACCGGCTGGGCCTGACCGGGGGCAGCTACGGCGGGTTCATGTCGATGTGGGCGAACACGCAGACCAATCGGTTCAAGGCGATCGTGGCCGGTGCGGGCCTGTCGAACTGGATCAGCTATTACGGCACCAACGGCATCGACCAGTGGATGATCCCGTTTTTCGGTAAGTCTGCTTATGACGATCCGGAGGCATATCGCCGGGTATCGGCGATCACCTTTATCAAGCAGGCAAAGACTCCGACCTTCATCTATGTCGGGGAGCGGGATATCGAGGTGCCGCCGACCCAGTCGGTCGAATATTGGCATGGCCTGAAGGAGCACGGGGTGCCGACCAGTCTGGTCATATATCCCGATGAGGGGCACGGTATCCGTGCGCCGGCGAATGCAATCGACGTGCGGCGACGCACCATCGAGTGGTTCGACCGCTACCTCAAACCGGCCGCGCCCGGCGACGGTCAATGACCGTCGCGGCAACGCCGCAGGCGTGAGGCAACGGCTCGATCAGGTCACGCCGCGGGGGAAATGGCGCCGGCGGCACCGGTCGCAAGACGCGGGTCGTTCTCGATCGCAGCGGCCAGCTCCACCGGCAGCAGCCCCGACAGCCGTTCTTTCAGTTCGGAAGCCCAATTGCCGGCTTCGCGGTCCGGCGAAGCCCGGTCCGTGCGGATCATCTGCATCTTTCCTTAAAATCTCAGCGGCCTGACACACAGGCGGCGCGCGATCCATAATGGGGATGGACGTTCTTTGTTCCCGGTTCCCGCGTCAGATCAGGCGCTTTAGATCAATCCCTGCGCTCGCAGCGACACATGGCCCCCCGTGCCCATGATGATGTGGTCGTGGAGAGCGATGCCCAGCCGCTTACCGACATCGGCGATGGTGCGGGTCACGTCGATATCTGCGCGACTGGGAGACGGGTCGCCAGAGGGGTGGTTGTGGACCAGGATGATCGCGGCTGAGCCGAGGTCGATCGCGCGCCCGATCACCTCGCGCACATGCACGGCCGCCTGATCGATCGTGCCCTCGCTCATCACCTCGTCGCGGATCAGCATGTTCCGGGTGTTAAGATGCAGCACCCGGAACCGCTCAATGGCATGATGCGCCATGTCGGCGCGCAGATAGTCGAGCAGCGCCTGCCAATTGGCCAGCACGGGCCGATCCGCGACCTCCGCCTGAACCAGCCGGATGGCGGCCCTGTGGGCGATCTTCACCGCCGCGATCGAGGTGTCGCCCATGCCGGAGACCCGTCTCAAAGCCTCCGCATCTGCGGTCAGCACGCCGCCGATGCCGCCGAACTCGCGCAGCAGCGCATAAGCGAGCGGCTTGGTGTCGCGGCGTGGAATGGCGAGGGCGAGCAGATATTCGATCAACTCATGGTCGAGCAGCCCCGCATCCTCCAGCAGCCGCGTTCGCAGCCGCGCGCGGTGGCCCTGGGTATCGGGTGGCGGGGGATCGGCATCGGCCATCGCCGACATCTAGCGCGGGCCGTTTGCATCGCAAGCGCTGCCCGGCCTATCAGCGATGCCACGACGGGAAAGGAGGGCGCGCTGGAGGCGCAACAGGGTACGGCGGCACCGACACGACGCTGGCGATCGCGCCGGCGGGTCGCGGCTGCCGTGGCGATGGCGACGCTTGCCTTCCTGCTGTCGCTCTGGGTGGTCCGTCGGCCGATCGCGCAGCATTTCGTCGATCGCGAACTGGCACGGCGCGGCGTTCCCGCGCAGTATCGCCTTACGGATCTGGGCCTCGGCCGACAGCGGCTGACCGATGTGGTGATCGGCGACCCCTCGCGGCCGGACCTGGTGGCGGACTGGATCGAGACGGGCACGTCCCTGACCCTTTCCGGTCCCCGGCTCGCGGCGGTGCGGGCGGGACATGTGCGGATCAGGGCCACACTGGCGAACGGGCGACTGTCGCTGGGCAGTCTCGACGGGCTGCTGCCCACTTCGAAGCGGGAGGGGGAGCCGTTTCGCCTGCCCGCCCTGATGGTCGACATAGCCGATGCCCGGGTTGCGCTGGCGACGCCTGCCGGCGGCGTGACCTTGCGGCTGAGCGGCAGGGGCGGGCTGGCCGATGGCTTTCGCGGACGCCTGGCAGGGCGAGCGGACAGGCTGGCGATCGGCCGGTGCGGGGCGAACGGCATCGACATGGATGTGGCGCTCGCCACTCGGAATCGGGCGCCGTGGCTGGAAGGTCCCGTTGTCGCGCGGCGGCTCGGCTGTCCGGATGTGTCGGCGGAACGGCCGCGGGCGTCGCTGGCGCTATCGCTCGGGGCCGGGCTGAACCGGATGGACGGTGGGATCGAGCTGGCGAGCGGGCCTGTGCGGGGCATGGGGCGGTCGGCGGCCGCGATGAGTGGGCGCGTGGCGGGGCAGGGCTCCTTCCAGAAGTGGACGGGCCGTGCTGACCTCCTCGTGAGACAGGTCTCCGGGACGGACGTCGAAGCGGCGGCCGTGCAGCTGACAGGCAACCTGCTTCATGATGGCGCGCGAGACGCCGCCCTTGTCAGAGTGCTCGTCGGGAGCGCTGCCCTGGCGGAACG
>CAKTFL010000035.1 GCA_934555855.1 uncultured Sphingomonas sp.
CGGCGTGATGCCCTATATTACGGCGTCAATCGTGGTGCAGCTCGCGACCTCGCTGAGCCCGCAGCTCGCGGCGATCAAGAAGGAAGGCGAGAGCGGACGCAAGCGGCTGAACCAGTATACCCGCTACGGCACCGTCCTGCTGACCGCGATCCAGGGTTATTTCATCGCGGTCGGCCTTGAGACGCTGGGCGCGAACTCGGGGATCCAGGCGGTGATCGAGCCGGGGCTGATGTTCCGCCTTGCCGCCGTGATCTCGCTGATCGGGGGCACGATGTTCCTGATGTGGCTGGGCGAACAGATCACCAGCCGCGGCATCGGCAACGGCGTGTCGCTGATCATCATGGCGGGGATCGTCGCTCACCTGCCGACCACGCTGGTTAATCTTCTGGAAGGCGGGCGCACGGGCTCGATCGACCCGGTGCGGCTGATCGGCATCCTGGTGGCGGTGATCGCGCTGATCCTGTTCATCTGCTTCATGGAGCGCGCGCAGCGCCGCATCCTGATCCAGTATCCCAAGCGCGCGACCCAGCGCGGGATGCAGGCGGACCGCAGCCACCTGCCGCTGAAGCTCAACACCGCGGGCGTGATCCCGCCGATCTTCGCCTCGTCGCTGCTGCTGATGCCGCTGACGATCAGCCAGTTCGCGGGGCAGCGCGTCGCGGGCGAGAGCCGCTGGGGCGACATCATCATCACCCTGAACCAGTATCTCCAGCACGGCAGCCCGGTTTACATGGCGCTGTATGCCGCGGGCATCATCTTCTTCTCCTTTTTCTACACGGCGGTGGTGTTCAACCCGGAAGAGACCGCCGACAATCTTAAGCGACATGGCGGCTTCATTCCCGGCATCCGTCCCGGCAAGAACACCGAGACCTATTTCGACTACGTCCTGACCCGGATCACGGTGATCGGCGCAGCCTATCTCACGATCATCTGCCTGCTGCCGGAATATCTCGTCTCGGCCCTGTCGATCCCCTTCTATCTGGGCGGAACCAGCCTGTTGATCGTCGTCAACGTTACCATGGATACGGTGACCCAGATCCAGAGCCATCTGCTGGCGCAGCAATATGGCGACCTGATCAAGAAGGCGAAGCTGAGGGGCGGGCGGCTCCGCTGAGCGGCTGGCAACAATATTGGGGGAGTTAGGTCGGCGTGAACATCATCCTTCTGGGGCCGCCGGGAGCAGGCAAGGGGACCCAAGCCCAGCGTCTCGTCAACGAGTACGGCATGGTGCAGCTCTCGACGGGCGACATGCTGCGGGCGGCCAAGGATGCCGGCACCCCGGTCGGGTTGCAGGTCAAGGCGATCATGGAGGCCGGCGCGCTGGTGTCCGACGCGATCGTGTCTGCGCTTATAGGCGAGCGGCTGGACGGCATGACCTTGGAAGCGGGCGCGATCTTCGACGGCTATCCGCGCACGGTGGCGCAGGCCGAGGCGCTGGAAGTGCTGCTGGGTGAACGCGGTCGGCAGCTCGACCATGTGATCGAGCTGGAGGTGGACGAGCCGGCCCTGATCGAGCGGATCACCGGTCGCTTTACGTGCGCCGCCTGCGGAACGGGCTATCATGATCGGTTCAAGCAGCCGATGGTCCACTGCGTGTGCGATGTATGCGGCTCCACAAGCTTCACGCGCCGCCCGGATGACAATGCCGAGACGGTCCGCACGCGCATGGCTGAGTACCGCGGTAAGACCGCGCCGATCCTGCCCTTCTACGAAGAGCGGGGCCTGGTGCGGCGCGTGGACGGCATGGCGGAGATGGACGACGTGTCGCGGGCTATCGCCGCGATCGTGAACGCCGCCTGGTCGCGCCAGTAAATCTGGAGCGCGACGAAGGCTGGGCGACCGGCCTGATCGCGTGACGCGGGCGAGGGTGCATTATTCGACGTTCTCGATTGCGCTGTTACGCTCGCGACGGACCAATTGCGTCTCTTGTACCTCCGCGAAGGCGGGGATCCAATCTGGACTCGCGCCTTCGCGGGAGCACAAACACGCGATGACTGGTCAATCAGAGTGCTTCAACTTCCCTGGAACGAGGCCTAGCTCGAACTAATACTATCACCCGGTAAGTGGGGGTGAGCGAGGTCGCGGGCTCTGAGCGCCTGGCTTGGCAGGCAGTTGGAGAGTCTCATCTCGGTTGCATGTGCTTCGAGTCGGCATTTCGACTTCGCTCAATGCTCATCAGCACGACCGGTTTGGTGTGACGTAGTCTCGATTCGGTCGAGGCGGAATGATGGCTGGTCGTCGGGCTGATCTCAATCCCGTGCTTCTGCACACTTGACTGCCGAGGCAACAGTTGCCAAAGCATCTGCATGGCCTTTTACGATTCCATTCCCTTCGAGCCGGAGAGTTCGATCGGCTACCAGGTCAAGCGCGTCCATCAGGCGATGCAGGCTGCGCTGGAGCCGGGGTTTGCGTCCGAGGGGCTGACGCAGGCGCAATGGTCGTCGCTGGTGTCGATCCACTTCGACCGGGGGCGGACCTGTGCCGAGCTGGCCCGAGACCTTGCCCATGACAAAGGCGCGATGACGCGGCTGATGGACGTCATGGCGGACAAGGGCTGGGTGACCCGGGTCCGCGACGATGACGATCGTCGCCATGTCATCATCGCGTTAACCGACGAGGGCCGCGCCGTCGCCGAACGATGTCGCAAGCGCGTCGAGAATTGCTGGAATTTATGGGTCGCCGAATGGGACGATGCGGACGTGCATCGCCTGTTGGGTGACCTGAAGCGGCTGCGTACCGCGATCGAAACAGCGGGTCCTTGCGCGTGAAGCGCCTCCTTCTGCTGGGCACGGCGTTGCTCGCCGGTTGCGGCGTGCCCGAAAGCCGTCCGGCCGTTGCACCCGTCGCGCCGGAAACGCTGGGGTTGGCCGCGGAGCCGGCGCCCGCGATCGATGGCGCCTGGTGGCGCGCCTTTGGCGACCCGCAACTCGACGGGCTGGTCGAGGCGGCGGTTGCAGGCAATCCGTCGCTGGAGGCGGCGCTTGCCCGCGTTCGTCAGGCGCAGGCCGTGCTGTCGGCGCGCGGCGCGGAGACCGGGCCGGACCTGACGCTCGACGGCAATGCGCTGGGCCAGCGTCTGTCCGGGCGCTACACGATCCCGCCGCCCTACGCCGGTACGGTGCGGTTCGTCGGCACGGCGCAAGCGAATTTGAACTGGGACCTGGACCTGTTCGGGCGTCAGCGCGCCGCGATCGAAGCTGCACGTGCCACGGTGCGCGCGGCTGGTCTCGACCTGACTGCCGCGCGGCTCATGCTCGCGGGCTCGGTAGTCCAGACCTATGTCGATATGGCCAGGGCCGAACGGCAGGCGGTCATCGCGCAGGAAGCGATTGCCGCGCGGGAGAACAACGTCCGGTTGATCGACGTTCGCATCCGGAACCGGCTGGCGTCCAAGCTCGATGCGGAGGCGGCAATGACACTGCTTGCCCAGGCGCGCGAGGCGCTCGTGCGCGCGGAGGGCGCCCGGGCGTTGGCGGCCAATGCGCTGGCGCCGCTGGTCGGGCGCGGAGCGGACTTCCCGGCGACGCTCGGTGCTACGCGCCTGAACCTCGCACCGGCGCTGCCCCTTCCGACGACCGTGCCCGCCGACCTGCTGGCGCGCCGTCCCGACGTGAAAGCGGCACAGGCGCGGGTAGAGGCAGCGGCGGCAGGGCGCCAGGTTGCCCGGCGCGCCTTCTACCCCAATGTGAACCTGTTGGGCCTGGTCGGGCTTCAGGCGATAGGAATCGGCAACCTGTTCTCGCTCGACGCGGGCACTGCAGGTGCCGGTGCGGCGGTGCACCTGCCGCTGTTCGACAACGGCCGGCTTCGCGCCGATCTGGCCGGCTCTACCGCGGCGCTGGATGTGGCGGTCGCCGACTATAGCGGCGAGGTGCTGGGCGCGGTGCGCGAGGCCGCCGACGCCCTGACCCGCATCCGCAGCCTGGAGGCACAGCGTATCCAGGCCGCGCAGGTCGTGCGGGGCTTCGCCGAAACCGGCCGGCTCAACAACATCCGGGTGGCGTCGGGGCTTTCGTCCCGGCTCGACCTGGTCGACAACGACGTGCGCCTGCTCGACGCGGAGCTTGTCGCCGCTAACCTCCTTCACGATGCCGCGAGCGCGCGCGTCCAGCTGGTGCTGGCGCTGGGCGGCGGTGTCGATGCCGCTCAGGACACTGCTCGATGACCGACGTTCGCAATCCCACCGATCCGGACGCGATTGTTCAACCTCGTGAGGTGACGCCACCGCCGGTGCGGGGCAATCCGCGCGCCCGGAGGGTCGGACTCGCGATCCTCGCCATCCTCGTGGTGATCGGCGTGATCGTCTGGGCGGTGTTCCACTTCCTGCTCGCCGAGCCCGAGGAGGAAACCGACGACGCCTATGTCGCGGGCGACGTGGTTGCGATCACCGCCCGCGATCCGGGCACGGTGATCGCGCTTCACGCCGACAACACCCAGTCGGTGAAGGCCGGCCAACCGCTGATCGACCTCGACCCGGCGACGGCCGACGTGAATCTTGCGGCCGCTGCGGCTGATCTGGCCCGCGCTGTCCGTTCCACCCGCGCAAGCTTCAGCCAAGTGAACCAGAGCGGGGCGGGGGTCGCGCAGGCGGAAACGCAGCTCGCGGCCGCGCGCAATGACTATGCTCGCCGTCGCGGCGCCGCTGCCGAAGGGGCGGTGTCGGGCGAGGAACTGGCCCATGCCGCGGATGCGGTGCGGGTGGCGCAGGCGAGCCTCAACGTCGCGCGCAGCCAGCAGGCTCAGTCGCGCAGCGCCGTGTCGGGCACCGACGTCAACACCAACCCAGCGGTGCTCGGGGCGATCGCGGCCTATCGCCGCGCCGCGATCACGCGCGGTCACATGCACGTGATCGCCCCGATCAACGGCGTGGTCGCGCAGCGTACGGTGCAGGTCGGGCAGCAGGTCAATGCCGGCACGCCGCTGATGGCGGTGGTGCCGCTCGACAGGCTGTGGGTCGACGCGAACTTCCGCGAAACGCAGCTCAAGGACTTGCGGATAGGCCAGGCGGCGACCGTCAAGGCGGACGTGTATGGCGGCGATATCGTCTATCACGGCCGGGTGGTCGGTGTCGGTGCAGGATCGGGCAACGCCTTTGCGCTGCTGCCGCCGCAGAATGCGAGCGGCAACTGGATCAAGATTGTCCAGCGCGTGCCGGTCCGCATCGCGCTCGACCCGCGTGAGCTTCGCGCCAATCCGCTGCGCGTCGGACTGTCCGTGACCGCCAACGTCGACACGGCCGACACACGGGGGCAGCGGCTCGCCGGGCAGGCGGCGCAGCCTTATCGCGGATCGGTGGCCCCCGCGACCGACCCGGCCGTCGAGGCGCGCATCCGGCAGATCATCGCGGCCAATCGCTGATGGCTGGCGCCGCCCCGGCCGAGCAGGCCCCGCTGCATGGCGGGCGCCTGGCGCTGATCGCCTTTGCGCTGGCGCTGGGCACGTTCATGATGGTGCTCGATTCAACCATCGCAAACGTGTCGCTGCCGACGATCGCCGGCAATCTCGGCGTGTCGAGCGACAATTCGACCTGGGTGGTCACCGCCTTCGCGGTCGCGAACGGCGTGTTTGTGCCGCTGACCGGATGGCTGATGGGCCGGTTCGGGGTGGTCCGCACCTTCTGCGTCGCGGTGGCGCTGTTCACGGTAGCGTCGTTCCTGTGCGGCATCGCGTGGGATCTGCCCTCGCTGATCTTCTTCCGCGTACTCCAGGGCGGAGTGGCCGGGCCGATCATGCCGGGCAGCCAGGCGCTGCTGATTTCCATCTTCCCGACCGACAAGCGGTCCACCGCGCTAGGCATCTGGTCGATGACGACGCTCGTCGCGCCGGTGATGGGGCCGATCCTCGGCGGCTATATCAGCGACAATTACCATTGGAGCTGGATCTTCCTGATCAACGTTCCCTTCGGCATCTTCGTCGCGACGCTGTGCTGGCGAGGGTTGAAGACGCGCGAGACGCCGACGCGCAAGCTGCCCATCGACACGGTCGGGCTCGGCCTGCTGGTGCTGTGGGTCGGTGCGCTTCAGGTGATGCTGGATCTGGGCAAGAACGCGGACTGGTTCAACGATCCGACGATTTGCGTGCTGACTGTGGTTGCCGCGGTCGGCTTCATCGCCTGGCTGATCTGGGAATTGACGGACGCGCATCCGGCGGTGGACCTGTCGCTGTTCAAGAGCCGCAATTTCACGATGGGGTCGGTCGTGTTCTGCGTGGGATATGCGGTGTTCTTCGCGAACACGCTGCTGCTGCCGCTGTGGTTGCAGACGCAGATGGGCTATACCGCGACCTGGGCGGGGCTGATCGCGGCGCCGAGCGGCGTGGTGGCGGTGCTGCTGACGCCGTTCGTCGCGCGGCTGTCCGGCAAGGTCGATGCGCGCTGGCTGGCGACGGTGGCGTTCGTGTTCTTCGCGATCAGCTACTGGATGCGGTCCAACTATACGCCGAACGCCAGCGTCTGGGACTTCATGCTGCCGCTGCTGGTGCAGGGGGTGTCGATGAGCACCTTCTTCCTGGCCATGCTCACCATCTGCCTCGACCGGATTCCGCCGGAGCGGCTGCCGTCCGCGACCGGCCTGTCGAACTTCACCCGTATCGTGGCAGGATCCTTCGCTGCCTCTATCATCACCACCGCCTGGGATCAGCGAGAGGCGTTGCACCAGACACGGCTGTCCGACGCGGTAGGGACGGGGATGCCGTTCCAGATGGCGCGTGAGGCACTCGGGCGGTTGGGCATGACCGATGCGCAGGCGGTAGGGGCGATTACGCGGCAGCTCGTCGGGCAGGCGTATCTGCTCGCCGCCACCGATCTGTTCCGCCTGTCGGCCTGGCTGGCCGGCGCGGCGATCGTGATCGTCTGGCTGACCCGTCGTCCTTCTCCGCCGAGCGGCCCCGTCGCGGCGGATTGATCCTGCGGCGCGATTGCGCGATTATCTCCTCGGCCCCGTCTCACAATCAGGCGGGCAGCCAATCGCAAGGAGCATCATCGTGACAGACCAGGCAGCGAGCGACGTGGAAAGCAGCGCGACCGGGGCTGACAACGGCACGGGTGGCGCGGGTGAGGATGCGAGGCAGGCGTCCGAGCGGCTTCGTGACGGCTTCGACGAGCATGTCACGGGCCCGGCCCGTCGCGCAGGCGAGGCAATGCGGGACTCCGGCCGCAAGGCCGTCGAGGGCGGCGCCACGATCAGCATGAAGCTGATCGATCAGGCGGAGACCAACGCCCGCCAGGCATTCGCGGCCCTGCGTGCCGCCGCATCGGCGAAGGACGTTTCGGAGGTGATGCGTATCCAGGGCGACTATCTGCGGGAGCAGGGCAGCCGCGCGATGGAACACGCGCGGGAGATCGGCGACCTGATCGTCGAACTCGGCAAAGATGCGACGTCGGCCCTGCGCCGGGACGACCAGCGCTAAGCCGTAGCCGGTTCGGGAAACCGCCGGCGATCAGCCCTGCGGAACGGACTGATCGGGTCGCTGCGACCCGGTCGGCGTCACCGGCCGGGGGCCGTCTGCGGTCGCCTCCAGGCTGTTGTCGCCGCCCAGGACGCGATACAGCGTCGCGCGGTTCGCCGCCCCGACCAGCCGGGTCGCGACCAGCGACCGCTGCGCCGCATAGAGCGAACGCTGCGCGTCGAGGCTGGACAGGAAGGTGTCGATCCCGCCCTGGTAGCGCGCATTGGTCAGGTTGAGCGTGTCGGATGCGGCGCGCACCCCCAGCTCGTTGGCGCGCAGCTGATCGGAAAGTGTTCCCGCACGCGCGAGGGCGTCGCTCGTCTCGCGAAAGGCCGACTGGATCGACCGTTCGTAGCTGGCGAGCAACGCGTCGCGCTGCGCCTCGGAATAGCGAACGTTCGCCCGACCGGCGCCTGCCCGGAAAAGCGGATAGCTGACCGATGGCGCGGCTGAATAATTCCAGGCCCCGCCGGTGAACAGCGAGCTGAGCGCCGTGCTTGCAAACCCGACCAGCCCGGTCAGCGAAATGCGCGGGAACAGCTCCGCCCGCGCCGCGCCGATCTCGGCATTCGCGGCGCGCAACTCATATTCCGCCTGCACCACGTCCGGCCGGCGAAGGAGGATGCGGCTGTCAAGGCCGGCCGGAACGTCCGATACGGTCGTCGCGGCCTGATCGATCGAGCGGGACAGCAGGTTCTGGTCGATCGGCGCGCCGACCAGCAGTTGCAGTGCATTGACGTCCTGCGCCAGCAAGGTGCGCTGTTCCGCTAGATCCGCCTGCGCCGCCGCCAGGATCGTCTGCGCCTGGGCGACGTCGGTGCGCGGACTGACCCCGCCGCGCCGCCGGGCCTCGGTCAGGCGAACGCTGCTTTCGGCGACCTGGGCCGTCTGCTGCGCGACCTGGAGCAGCGTCGAATCGGCGGCATAGTTCAGCCATGCCGTCGCAATGTCGCCGACCAGCGCCAGCCGGGTCGCGCGCGCCGCCGCTTCCTGCGCGAAATAGCGGTCGAGCGCGGCCCGGCTCAGTGAGCGGACTCGTCCGAACAGGTCGAGTTCAAATGCGGTGGAGCCGATATCCGCCTGGAACGTGCTGCCCCGCCGCGTGCTGACCACGCTGCCGGCATTGCCGCCCGTGCCCGCCCCGGTGCCGCCGGTTCCCGATCCGTCGCCGGCATTGCCGCCGCCCGTGCCCGTGCCCGTGGTGCTGCCCGCCCGCGCACCGGCACCGTTGCCGCCGCCCGAATAGCTGTAGCGGCCGGTGGCATCGATTTCGGGAAACAGGTCGGCGCGCTGGATGCGATACTGAGCGCGCGCGGCCTGAACATTGGCGGCGGCGACCCTGAGGTCGCGATTGTTGCGGAGCGCTTGGTCGATGATCGCCTGAAGACGCGAGTCGCGGAAGACATCGCGCCAGCCCAAAGCGGGCAGCTCGGCCTCGTTCGCCCTCAGATAAGCGTCGCCGGCCGGCCAGGATGGCGGCACCGGCAGCTCCGGGCGTACATATTTCGGCGCCAGCGAACAGGCCGACAGGCTGGCCGCGGCGATCAGCGCTGCGACAGAGCGGGAGCGGTGAGGCATCATGCACCCTCCGGCGCGGGCAGGGCAGGGCGGGTCACCGGGCCGGTCAGCTGCGGTGCGGGTGGCGCATCGGGGCCGCGCGGCTCTTGTGGCGCACCACCGCCGCCATGGTCATCACCACCGCCGCCCGGCTTTTTGCCCCGCAGGCGCGCCAGGCCGTCGCGGACGCCGCGACGGACCAGCACGAAGAACAGCGGGATATAGAAGATCGCCAGCACCGTCGCGGTCAGCATCCCGCCGATCACTGCCGTGCCGATCGCGATGCGGCTGTTCGCGCCAGCGCCGGTCGAAATGGCGAGCGGAAACACGCCGAAGATGAAGGCGAGGGAGGTCATCAAGATCGGCCGCAGGCGGATACGCGCGGCCTCCAGCGCGGCGTCGATCACCCGCTTGCCCTCCCGCTCCGCCTGTTCCGCGAACTCGATCATCAGGATGGCGTTCTTGGACGCGAGCCCCATCGTGGTGAGCAGCCCGATCTGGAGATAGACGTCGTTGATCAGGCCGCGCAGCGTCACCGCCGCGATCGCACCGATCAGGCCCAGCGGCACGATCAGCAGCACCGCGAACGGAATGGACCAGCTTTCGTACAGGGCGGCGAGGCACAGGAACACGACCAGCAGCGACAGGCCGTACAGGATCGGTGCCTGACCCGACGACAGCCGTTCCTGGAACGACAGGCCCGACCATGCGACGCTGGTGCCCGGCACGTCGCGCGCGAGCCGCTCGATCGCGGCCATCGCATCGCCCGAGCTCTTGCCCGGAGCGGCCGAGCCCTGGAATTCATAGGAGGGCAGGCCGTTGAACCGCGACAGGCTGACCGGCGCCTGGCTCCAGCTGGTCGAGGCGAAGGAGGAGAATGGCGAGATCTGGCCGGTATTGCCGCGCACGAACCATTGCGACAGGTCCGATGGCTTCGACCGATAGGGAGCGTCCCCCTGCACATAGACGCGCTTCACGCGGCCGCGGTCGAGGAAGTCGTTGACGTAGCGACCGCCCCAGGCCGTCGACAGCGTCGTGTTCACATCGGCCTGAGTCAGGCCGAGCGCCGCCAGCTTCTGCTGGTCGACATCGACCCTGACCGTGGCAACGTCGGGCAGTTCGGTCAGGCGTACGCCGACCAGGGTCGGATCGCCGGCCGCTCGGGCGCTTCTTCGAAGTCGCGGAAGCGCGCAGCATTCAGCTCCGCAAGCTTCGGCGAAATGTGCATCAGGGTGCCGAGCTTCTCGGCGCCGAGCGAAGCAGCCTCCTTGGCGAGGGTGTACGCCTCCTTTGCCAGGCGAGGCACGCTGGGCGTGCTGCTCGCCGGAATAGCGTTGGCGGTAGGGGCGGGGGCGGGATGGTACGTCGTCATCCGCATCTTTGGCCTCGGCTGGGGTCCGGATTGGCCGGTGGTGCTCGCCACGGTCGCCGGCGGCGCGGGGCTCGCGGTGGCCAAGAAGGTGCTGCTGATGGCGATCTTCGCCAACTTCGGCAAGCTGATCTTTCTCGGCCTGCTTGCCGCGGCGGGCGGCGCCTTCGCCTTC
>CAKTFL010000036.1 GCA_934555855.1 uncultured Sphingomonas sp.
TGGCCGTGGTGCCCTTGCCGATATCGTCGCGCAGCTTGCCGTCGGCGGTGCGCTGCGCCCGTGCCGTCGCGCCGGCCAGGACCGGGCCGCACGCCGCCGACTTGGCGTCGCCCACATCGACGAAGGCGAGCACCCCCGCCAGCGGTGTCGCAACCGCCGCCAGCGCCAGCCCCGTCCCCGCGCGGCCGAGCAGCTCCCTGGAGATCACGTTGATGCCGGGGCTGGCAAAATTGCCGTCGATCCCGACCGGCGACTGGCCGGAAAAGAGCGAGAACTTCTTCGAATCGGCACGGAAGGCCAGGTCCAGCCCCTCCGTCCGGAAGCTGAAGCCGCCACGGCCCAGCATCACGTTCTTGGTGGTGTCGATCAGGATCGGGTCCGCCGCCGCCACGCCGCTCCGCACGGTGAAGCCGATCAGCCCGCAATTGATCCGCACCGGCTCCTTCAGCTGCTGTTCGAACATCTTTTGGACAAAGGTGCCAATATCGATCTCGGCAAGCTGGACGTTGCGGGTCCAGAAATTGCCTTGCGGCAGGATGAAGGCGATCCGCCCCTGCGCCGTCGACAGCGAATCGTGGATGGTGTCGCCGCGCCCCTTCAGCTGGATGCGACCCTTCACCGTGCCGGTGGTCCCCGCCTCTGCCACGCCATAGCCGGCGAGCAGCCGCGACAGCGGCGTCGGAGCCAGGCGCACGTCATAGGACACCGCGCTCGGACGCTGGCGGGTGTCGAAGATCAGATCGGACGCGACATGCCCGCGCGCCATGGCGAAGGTAAGGGGCGACAGCGACAGCCGGCCCCGGTCGAGGTCCAGCGTCAGATCGACGTCGGAAATCGGAATGTTCTTCGATTTCACCGCGCCGATCGTCCATTTCAGGTCGGCGTCGAAGGCGCGCATGGTTTCCACCGGAAAGCGTGCGTCGGGCAGGATGCGCTGCGGCCCCGCACCGGTCGCGGCGGCGGCGGCAATGGTGCCCTTGGCCGCCACGATATCGGGATTGTAGCCGATGAACGGCGCGGCATCGACGATGTCCAGGCTGCGCGTCGCCAGCACCGAATCGAGGTGCAGCCGCTCGCCATTGGTGATGGTCAGCCGCCCGGCCAGGTCGGTGTTGCCCGCCACGCCTCTGATGCGGGTGAAGCGATATTCGTTGCCCGCCATCACCAGCTGGCCGCGCAGGCGATAGTCGCGGGTCTGCGGGATCGCGACGCCGATGATCGCGAGCAGCGTCGACAGGTCGCCACCGCGCGCCCGCGTCTGGAGCGGGACGTTCTCGATTCCGGCGATGCTGGGCAGCGTCCCGGCCACGTCGATCGTGTTGCCGGCCGCCCGCGCCGTCATCTCCAGCTTGTTCTGGCCCCGGTTCACCGTCGCGTCGGGAGACAGCAGCCGGGCGACGACGGTGAACGGCGTGCCGCGCACGGTGCCGTCGCCGTTGACGCCCACCGCCTTGCCGATGCGCGCGTCGGTGGAGCGGATCGTGTCCACCTTCAGATTCGCCAGCAGCCGCATCCGGGGGTCGAGATAGCGTACCGTCGTGCCGACCACCGTCGCCTGATCGATGCGCGGGAACTCAAGCGGCTTGCCGCCCTTCTTGCCCGAATCGAAGGTCCAGCTGTTGGTCGAATGGTCGCGGTTGAACTCCAGGTCGACCGCGCCGTTCGTCAGGTCCAGCCAATAAAGCCGCCGCTTGCCGAGGATAAGCGACAAGGGCGCTATGCGCGTGTCGATCTTCTCGGCGCTGAACAGGTTCGGCCGGGTCGCCCAGGCCGGGTTGGAGATCGTCAGCCCCTCGGCATAGAATTTGATCTTGAGCGGCGCGAAATAGAGCTGGAAATCACCCCTCACCGTCACCGCGCGATGGGTCATCCCGCCGACGATCCGCTCGAACGGATGCTTCAGGAAGCGGCCCTTGGTGATGAACAGAACCAACCAGATCGCGAAGATGGCGCCGATCACACCCAGCGCGATGTTCCTGAACAGGTGACGCCGCCGCCGGGGTCCGGTGTCGGAAGGCACGTGCGGCTCCGGGCGCTGAGAGGCCATGTCCATGACGCGGGGAATCGCACGGAGGCTCGTTCCGGTTCCGCATCGGTTGCAATTGCGCCCGCGCGCCGCTAGGGGACCCGCTTCCCGAGCGAGGCGCTACAGGACTGCCCGGCCATCAGGGCTGCCGCGGCCGTCCCAGCCACGCTCAAAGCGAAAGGACCAAAATGCCCAAGCTCAAGACGAAGAGCGGCGTCAAGAAGCGCTTCAAGCTCACTGCCACCGGCAAGCTGAAGCACGGCGTCGCCGGCAAGCGCCACCGCCTGATCAGCCATAACGGCAAGTACATCCGCCAGAACCGCGGGACCTCGGTCCTGTCGGACGCCGACACCAAGACGGTGAAGGCCTGGGCGCCGTACGGCCTGAATTAAGGGAGATTAGGACATGGCACGCGTCAAGCGCGGTGTAACCACCAAGGCGAAGCACAAGAAGATTCTTGAAGCCGCCAAGGGTTATTATGGCCGCCGCAAGAACACCATCCGCATCGCTCGCCAGGCTGTCGAAAAGGCCGGGCAGTATGCGTATCGCGACCGCAAGGTAAAGAAGCGGACCTTCCGGGGTCTGTGGATCCAGCGCATCAACGCCGGCGTGCGGGCCGAGGGTCTGACCTACAGCCAGTTCATGCACGGCCTGAAGCTCGCGGGGATCGAACTGGACCGGAAGGTCCTGGCCGACATTGCGATGCACGAGGGCGAAGCCTTCACCGCCATCATCGCCCAGGCGAAAGCGGCTCTGCCGGCGGAGCGGGCGGCTTGAGCCTGCTCAAGCAGGCTTAAGACTCGCCACGGCGGGCAGCGGGCCAGCGAAGCTGGTCCCGTCTGACGGGGTGAGGACCTTCGACTGAAACAATCGGACAAGGGCGCGGGTGGCAACACCTGCGCCCTTTCCGCATCCAGCGGCTACGCGCCGCCGATACCACCATTCGCCCTGCACCCTTCCCCCAAGCCCACCCCCCTTGGCCCTCAGCCCCCTCCCCCGTTCGCCCTGAGCTTGTCGAAGGGCTGCCTTTTCCCTTACCGCACCCGTCAGGAAAGGCAGGGCGTCAAAAGGCAGGCGTCAACAGGCAGGCATCAACAGGCTCAGCTCGCCCGGCAGACGGAGACCCAACCCATGGCACTGAAAACCTGGTGGCTCTACGTCACCGCCGTCTTCCTGATCGCGGCCACGCCCGGCCCCAACATGCTCCACGTCACCGTGCAGAGCGTCCGCCACGGCCCGCGCCGGGCGATCTTCTCGATGGCGGGGCTGATGAGCGCGGTGCTGCTGTGCCTGGTCGCCTCCGCGCTGGGGCTCGGCGCGCTGCTCAAGGCGTCGCCCCGGCTGTTCGATATATTGCGCTATGCCGGTGCCGCTTACCTGATCTGGCTGGGCATCAAGGCGTGGCGAGCGGTCCCTGCGCCGGCCGATCCGGCGGTTCCGCCGAAAACCCGCCGTTCGGGCCGCGCGCTCTACGGTGCGGGTCTTGCTACCGGCCTCTCCAACCCGAAGCTGATCCTGTTCGCCGCCGCCCTCTTCCCGCAGTTCCTGGACATCCATCGTCCCTTCTGGACCCAGCTTGCCGTGCTGGTGCTGTCGTTCGTGGCGATCGAGGGTTTCTGGTACACCGTCTATGCGCTGGGCGGACGCTCGCTCGCCGCCTGGCTTGCGCCGGCCCATCGCCAGCGGCTGTTCGACCGGGTCACGGGCAGCATCTTCATCGCCTTTGGCGGCGCGCTGCTCGCTGCCCGCGTATAAGCAATCGCTTGACCTTGGCGCGCGTCTGTCATTTCGGCTCGTGACGCATAGCTGTCTGGAACACCATGACCACCGATCTTGATTCCCTGCGCGACCAACTGCTGAACGCGGTCCAGGCATCCGCCTCGCTCGACGCGCTGGAGGCGTGCCGCGTGGATGCGCTCGGCAAGCAGGGTCGCGTCACGCTCCTCTTGAAGACGCTGGGCGGCATGAGCCCCGAGGAGCGCCAGGCCGAGGGCCCGCGCATCCATGGCCTGCGGGAGGCGGTGACGGCCGCGCTCGCCGCGCGCAAGGCGGCGCTGGAACAGGCGGCGCTCGACGCGCGGCTGGCGGCGGAGACGCTGGACCTGACGCTGCCGGCCGACGCCGCGCCCGTCGGCACGATCCATCCGGTCAGCCAGGTCATGGACGAGCTGGCGGAGATCTTCGCGGACCTCGGCTTCGCGGTCGCGACGGGGCCGGAGATCGAGACGGATTTCCACAATTTCGACGCGCTGAACATTCCCGAGACTCATCCGGCACGCGCCATGCACGACACCTTCTACTTGCAGGAGGGCATGACGGCGAAGCGCCTGGGCATGGCCGATCGGGAAACGAAGACGCTGCTGCGGACGCACACGTCGCCGGTGCAGATCCGCACCATGCTCCAGCAGAAGCCGCCGATCCGCATCATCGCGCCCGGCCGCACCTACCGCTCCGACTCGGACGCGACCCACTCCCCGATGTTCCATCAGGTCGAGGGGCTGGTGATCGACAAGGGCATCACCCTTGGCCATCTGAAATGGACGCTGGAGACCTTCCTCAAGGCGTTCTTCGAGCGCGACGACATCGTGCTGCGCCTGCGCCCCAGCTACTTCCCCTTCACCGAACCCAGCGCGGAGGTCGACGTCGGCTACACGATGGTGAAGGGCAAGCGCGTCATCGGCGGCCACCCCGGAAAGAATGGGGGTGACGACAGGAACGGCGGCTGGATGGAGGTGCTGGGCAGCGGCATGGTCCATCCGAAGGTGATCGCCGCCTGCGGCCTGGATCCCGCCGAATGGCAGGGCTTCGCCTTCGGCTGCGGCATCGACCGGCTGGCGATGCTGAAATACGGCATGGACGACCTGCGCGCCTTTTTCGACGGCGATATCCGCTGGCTGAAGCATTACGGCTTCTCCGCTCTCGACGTCCCCACTCTGTCCGGCGGAGTCGGCGCATGAAGTTCACGCTATCCTGGCTCAATGATCATCTCGACACCGCAGCCTCCCTCCAGGAGATCGTCGAGGGCCTGACCCGCGTCGGCCTGGAGGTCGAGGGCGTCGAGAACCCGGCCGAGGCGCTGGCCGGCTTCCGCATCGCCCGCGTGCTGACCGCGGAGCGTCACCCGCAGGCCGACAAGCTCCAGGTCCTCTCGGTCGACACAGGAGACGGTCAGCCGCTCCAGGTCGTCTGCGGCGCGCCCAACGCCCGCGCCGGCCTCACCGGCGTGCTCGGCCTGCCGGGCGCGACCGTGCCGGCGGGCGGCCTGCAGCTCAAGGTCTCCGCGATCCGCGGCGTCGAGTCGAACGGCATGATGTGCTCCTCGCGTGAGCTCGACCTCGGCGACGACCATGACGGCATCATCGAGCTGCCCGAGAGCGCGCCGGTCGGCCAGGCCTTCGCCGCCTATGCCGGGCTGGACGACCCCGTCATCGACGTGTCGATCACCCCCAACCGCCAGGACTGCATGGGCGTGCGCGGCATCGCCCGCGACCTGGCGGCGGCGGGCCTCGGCACGCTCAAGGAGTGGCACCCGGGCCAGATGCTCGCGATGGTGCAGGACGCCCCCCCTGCCCCCGTTCGGCCTGAGCCTGTCGAAGCCCTGCCTTCCTCTTCGACCGGCCCCGACGTCCGCATCGAGGACTCCGACGGCTGCCCCGCCTTCTTCGCGCAGACCGTCTCCGGCGTCGTCAACGCCGCCTCCCCCGACTGGCTCCGCCACCGTCTCCAGGCGATAGGTCAGAAGCCGATCAGCACGCTGGTGGACATCACCAATTACGTGATGATCGACCTCGGCCGGCCGCTCCACGTCTACGACCGCGCGACGCTCAGCGGCCCTCTCGTCGCCCGCCACGCGCAGGCCGGCGAGGAGGTGCTCGCCCTCAACGGCAAGACCTATACCCTCGACGCCGGCATGACCGTGATCGCCGACGACGCCGCCGTTCACGACATCGGCGGCATCATGGGCGGCGAGCATTCGGGCGTATCGGACGCCACCACCGACGTGCTGATAGAGTGCGCCTATTTCGACCCCGACGCCATCGCCCGCACCGGCCAGAAGCTCGCCCTCACCAGCGACGCCCGCTCGCGGTTCGAACGCGGGGTGGACCCGGCGTTCCTCGACCAGGGCCTCGCCCACGCGACGAGTCTCGTCCTCGCCCTGTGCGGCGGCACCGCCAGCGGCGTCACCCGCGCCGGCGAGCCGCCCGTCGCGACCCGCACGATTGCCTATGACCCCGCCCTCGCCGAAACGCTGGGCGGTCTCGCCATCGCGCCGGAGCGTCAGCGCGCGATCCTCGAAAGCCTCGGCTTCACGGTCACCGACGGCTGGCAGGTCAACGTCCCGACCTGGCGCCGCGACGTGGACGGCGCCGCCGACCTGGTCGAGGAAGTGATCCGCATCGAGGGTATCGACAAGGTCGTTCCCGTCGAGCTTCCCCGCGCGCCCGGCGTCGCCCGCCCCACCGCCACGCCCGAACAAAGGCTGGAACGCCGCGCCCGCCGCGCCGCCGCCGCGCGCGGCCTCGACGAGGCGGTGACCTGGAGCTTCGTCAGCGAGGCGCAGGCGGCCTCGTTGGGCGGCGGCGCCTGGACGCTGTCCAATCCAATCAGCGAAGAGCTGAAGGTGATGCGCCCCTCGCTCCTCCCCGGCCTGCTGGCGGCGGCGGAGCGCAACCTGCGGCGCGGTGCCGGCTCGGTGCGCCTGTTCGAGATCGGCCGCCGCTACCTCGCCGATGCCGAGCGCCCGACATTGGGCGTGGTTCTGGCCGGCGAGAAACGGTCACGCGGCTGGCAGGCCGGCAAGGCCGCGCCCTTTGACGCGTTCGACGCCAAGGCGGAGGCGCTGGCGCTGCTGCGCGAGGCGGGCGCGCCGGTCGACAACCTCCAGGTCTTCGGCGCCGATGCGATCTGGGCGGGCGATGCCTGGCACCCCGGCCAGTCCGGCACGCTGCGCCTCGGGCCGAAGACGGTGCTCGCCGCGTTCGGCATGGTGCATCCGACCGTGCTCAAGGCGTTCGACCTCGACGGCGCGGTCGCGGCGGTGGAGCTGTATCTCGACGCCATCCCGGCCAAGCGCGGCGGCACCAAGGATGGAACGGGAGGCTTCATGCGCCCGGCCTATACGCCGCCCGCGCTTCAGCCGGTCCGCCGCGACTTCGCCTTCATCGTCCGCGAACAGCTGCCGGCCGAGACGCTGGTGCGGGCGGTCAAGGGCGCCGACAAGGCCGCGATCGTCGCCGCACGGGTGTTCGACCTGTTCGAAAAGGACGGCGTCCGCTCGATGGCGGTCGAGGTGACGCTGCAACCCGGCGAGAAGAGCTTCACGGACGCTGACCTCAAGGCCATATCGGACAAGGTGGTCGCCACCGCGACCAAGCAGGGAGCAGAACTTCGTGGCTGACACCCAGGACACCCTCACTGAAGAAACGGGGCACGACCCGCGCCGTGACATGGTCCGCCTCCGCTCCGCCGAGCTGTCGGCAGCGATCAACCCGTTCGGCGCGGAACTCAGCCACCTCGAGGACGCGGACGGCAACGAGCTGATGACTGCCGCGGACCCCGCCTTCTGGACGGGCCGCGCGCCGCTGTTGTTCCCGATCGTCGGCGCGCTCAGCGGCGAAACGCTGCGCGTCGATGGCGCCGAGTACCAGATGTACAAGCACGGCTTCGCCCGCAAGTCGCTGTTCCAGCTGGTCGAGGCGGATGACAGCCATGCCGTGTTCGCGCTGGAGGACAGCGAGGAAACCCGCGTCAACTACCCCTTCGCGTTCCGGCTGGAAGCGGCGTTCCGGCTCGACGGCGCGACGCTGACCACGGAGATCACGGTCGCCAATCGCGGCGACCGGCCGCTGCCGGCCAGCTTCGGCTTCCACCCCGCCTTCGCCTGGCCGCTGCCTTATGGCGCGGACAAGCAGGCGCACCGCATCACCTTCGAGGCGAACGAACCCGGCGAGTTGAAGGCGATCGCCGGTGACGGCACCATTGCCCCGGCCGGTGTGCCGAGCCCGCTCGCCGACGGGCGCGTGCTGGCGCTGACCGACGAGCTGTTCGCTCACGATGCGCTGGTCTGGGACCCGGTCCACTCGCAGCGGGTGATCTATGGCCCCGATACCGGCCCGAAGCTGGAGATCGCCTTTCCCGACACCCCGCACCTAGGCATCTGGACAAAGCCGGGCGCGCATTTCGTCTGTGTCGAGCCATGGCATGGCATCGCCGACCCGGAGGGTTATACCGGCGACTATCGCGACAAGCCCGGCGTGTTCGAGGTTCCGGTCGGCGGCTCGAAGCAAATCGGCATGAGCGTCACCCTGGTCCGCTGACCCCCGCTTACATTACTCATGTCCCCGCGAAGGCGGGGACCCCGGGGCTGTGAGCGCCGCGTCGCTTCCGGGCTCCCGCCTTCGCGGGAGCACATGGCTCGCGCTCCTACATCGCCCCGGCGAAGGCCGGGGTCCAGTCGCGACCGGCCCGATGCCGGATCCCGGCCTTCGCCGGAACGACGGGAATAGCGGATCGCTACCCTGTCCTACAGCGCCCCGATCTGCCATGGCTCACCACCATGATCGTCCCCTTCCCGAACCCGAAGTGGAGACTCTCCACTTCATCGGTTCTCACGCTTTTCTGCCGTTTATCCGCCCTTCCCGGCCAACCCCCGCACCCCAGGTGGAGAAACCCGTTTCAGCTCTCCACTTTCTCCACTTCACCTCTCCACTTCACCCCTGATCGGCACACCGCATGACCTCCCCCCGCCGTACTTTCGCGATCATCTCGCACCCCGACGCCGGCAAGACCACGCTGACCGAGAAGCTCCTCTATGTCGGCGGCGCGATCCATCTCGCCGGCGAGGTCAAGGCACGCGGCGCGAACCGACGTGCCCGCTCCGACTGGATGAAGATCGAGCAGCAGCGCGGCATCTCCGTCACGTCGTCGGTGATGACGTTCGAGAAGGACGGCGTGACCTTCAACCTGCTCGACACGCCGGGGCACGAGGATTTCTCGGAAGACACCTACCGCACCCTGACCGCCGTCGATTCCGCGGTGATGGTCATCGACGCGGCGCGCGGCATCGAGGCGCAGACCCGCAAGCTGTTCGAGGTGTGCCGCCTGCGCTCGGTCCCGATCATCACCTTCGTGAACAAGGTCGATCGCGAGGGCCGCTCTCCCTTCGAACTGCTCGACGAGATCGCCGACGTGCTGGCGCTCGACGTGTCGCCGATGAACTGGCCGATCGGCATGGGCGGCGAGTTCGAGGGCGTGCTTGACCTCGCCTCCGGCCGCATCAGCCGGCCCGAGGGCGACAGCCGCACCTTTCAGGGCACCAGGGACGCGGAGCCCCTGTCCGATCGCTTCGCCGAGGAGGTCGAGCTGGCGCAGGGCGGCTATGCCGAGTTCAACGCGGAGTCCTATCGACACGGCGACCTGACGCCGGTGTATTTCGGCTCGGCGCTCAAGGATTTCGGCCCCGCCGAGCTGATCGCCGCACTCGCCGACTTCGCGCCGCCGCCGCGCCCGCAGCCGGCCGAACCCGCCCCAGTCTCCCCCGACAACAGCGAGGTGACCGGGTTCGTGTTCAAGGTGCAGGCGAACATGGACCCGCAGCATCGCGACCGCATCGCCTTCATGCGGCTATGCTCGGGCACCTTCAAGCGCGGCATGAAGCTGACGCCCACCGGCCATGGCAAGCCGATCGCGGTTCACTCGCCCATCCTGTTCTTCGCGCAGGATCGCGAGATCGCCGATGAGGCGTTTCCGGGAGACATCATCGGCATCCCCAACCACGGCACCCTGCGCGTCGGAGACACGCTGTCGGAGCGGGCGGACGTGCGCTTCACCGGCCTGCCGAACTTCGCGCCGGAAATCCTGCGCCGCGTCGCGCTGAAGGATCCGACCAAGACCAAGCAGCTGCGGAAAGCGCTGGACGACATGGCCGAGGAGGGCGTGACCCAGGTCTTCTACCCGGAGATCGGCTCGAACTGGATCATCGGCGTCGTCGGCCAGCTTCAGCTCGACGTGCTGATCAGCCGGCTGGAGGCGGAGTACAAGGTCGCGGCCATGCTGGAACCCGCCCCCTTCGACACCGCCCGCTGGGTGTCGGGCGAGGCGGCGGACCTGAAGGAATTCGCCGACCAGAACCGCGCCGCCATGGCCAAGGACCGCGACGACAACCCCGTTTTCCTCGCCAAATCCGCCTGGGAAGTCGGCTACATCGCCGACCGCTATCCCAAGGTCCGCTTCGCCGCGACCCGCGAGCGCTGACTTTCCTCGTGGGGGGCCTAGCCGCCCCCCCTTTCCCCGTTCGGGCTGAGCCTGTCGAAGCCCTGCTCTTTCTTCGTCGAACAGGGCGGGGCTCAAACCTCTTCCGCCACCCAATCCCGCCTCAGCGACGGGATGGCGAACAGCACCAGCACCGCCGCCAGCGCATAAAAGCCCAGGCACGCCACCGCCGCATAGCGCA